>NZ_BAAGZJ010000028.1:0-85880 GCF_054778635.1 Nocardiopsis nanhaiensis | reverse complement strand
GGACACCCGACCCTCCGGGCCGTAGGCCCGGGGCCCGAAGGGCCCCTTGGGGCCCCGACCACACGTCCCCCGTTTCCTGACTGCCGCCGACCCGCCGTCGTAGCGAAGCGGGTCAAGGTGGAGCGCCACCGACGCGCGAAGCGCTCGATGGCGACGACCTTGACGCGCGCAGCGGAGACGGCCACCATCAAGCGGCAGGAAACGGGGAAACCACCCGCACCCGCAGGCAACCACCCGCACCCAACAACAAACCCCAGCCCTCCCGAGCCCCACACCACCAGCACCCCGCCTCAACCCCCACCGGCGCGCGACCCCAGAGCACAGGTGTCAACCCAACCGAAGCAGCATCAAAGTTATTGACAGGTCGAACGCTGCTTGATGAAGCACTAGGCGATGGAGATCTCCACGCGGCGGTTCTGGGCACGACCCCCGGGGTTGTCGGCGCCAGCGATCTCATTGCGTGCCACAGGATCGTCGGCGCCGTACCCGGCGCTCTCGAAGCTGACTTCGGCGTCCGAGAGCGCCTCGCTCAGGAACTCCTCCACTGCCGCGGCGCGCTGCTCGGAGAGGTCCTGGTTGTAGGCGTCGCTCCCGAGGGAATCGGTGTGGCCGTCGATGGAAACGATCTCACCCTCGGCATCCTCGCGCAGGTCTTCGGCGGTCTCGGCGAGGCTCGCCTCGCCCTCGCTGGTGAGTACCGCCTCGTCGAATTCGAACAGCACGTCGGTGTTCTCGCCCGCGTCCACCGGGCGGTTTACCAGGGCCAGAAACGCGCCGAGAAGTATGGCGGCAGCCGCGCTGCGAGAGCCCTTTGACATGAGGAGAGATGATACCGCCAGGCCACGGAATGCGGGAATCAGAGCCGGGGGCACCCTGCAGCTGCTACTACCGGTCCTGGCACTCAGGGCCGATCCGCCGCGAAGTCGGACCTCACCCGACGCAACGAAGCGGGCGGCACCGCGCAGGTACCGCCCGCCCTTCTTCCGCTCCCCCGGGCTCACCACCCCCAACACTGAGAGGGTGCTGGGCGCGGGAGGCCTCCCACCAGCCAGGTGGGCACCTACCCGCAAGCCCGCGGCTCCAGCCACGGAGCGTTCACGGTCTCCGTCGCGCGGGGGATACGGGCCTCATCGTGCCCCGCCCGCGTTCAGCGGGCTGACCCGGAGGTCCTCGACCAGGGAGGTCGCACCCTCCGTGTAGAGGGTGGCGTCATGGGCGTCGGGGCCGGGGAAGACCAGTTCGGTGAGGGTGACGCGGCCCCCCGCCGCGAAGACCTCCACGGACGAGGAGTCCACGACCACGCGCAGGCCCAGGCTGCCGTTCTCGAGGGGGAGCGGGGCCGAACTGCGGCCGGGGAAGTCCTCGTGGAAGCCGGTGTCCCCGGACTCGGTGCGATCCACGAAGAGTTCCTCCGCGCCGGTGTCGTAGCCGATGACGGTGGCCTGGTCGCCGTCCTGGTGGACGCGCAGGCCCATGCTGTCGGCCTCTCCCGGGCGCAGGGTCAGCTCCACCTGGTAGGCCTGTCCGGGTTCGGGGGTGAGCAGGTCGACGCCGTGGGGCTCCACGGTGACCTCCGGGTGCTCCGTGACCGGCTCGCCCACGAGGTCGTCGACCTGGTGGGCCGGGTTCTGGACCAGCTGGGGGCGGCCGTCGACGGTCTTCAGCGCGAGCTCGCGCGGCAGGGCCATGGCGCCGCGCCAGGGCGACGTGGGGGTCTCCTCGGCGTAGTCCCAGTTGCTCATCCACGCCATGGTCACGCGGGCGCCGTCGGGGGTGTCGTTATAGGAGACGGCGGCGTAGTAGTCGCGGCCCCAGTCCAGCCAGTCGAAGTCGGCCAGGTCGTCGGAGTCGGCGAGGTGCTCCGGGGTGAAGGTCGTGCCGTCGAAGTCCCCGACGAAGTACTGCGCTCCGGACCCGCCCGCGACCGCGCCCGGGTTGAGGTTGACGATCATGACCCAGCGGGTGTCGTCGGGGGCGCCGTCCACGGGCAGCTCGAACAGGTCCGGCACCTCCCAGATGCCGTCCACGGCGTGCTCGGGACCGAAGTCGCTCATGAACTCCCAGTCGAGGAGGTCGTCGGAGCGGTACAGGTGGACGACGTGCTCCGTGGCCACGACCACGGCCATCACCCAGTAGCCCTCGCCGTCCTGCCCGTGCCAGAAGACCTTGGGGTCGCGGAAGTCGGGGTGGTCGATGTCCAGGACGGGGTTGCCTTCGTACTTGTCCCAGGTGAAGCCGCCGTCGGTGCTGTAGGCGAGGGACTGGGCCTGGATGCCGGGGTACTCGGAGGCGTCGGTGTAGTCGCTGGTGTAGACGGCCACCAGGGGCGGGTCGTCCGCGGTGCCCAGGCCGCTGGTGTTGTGCTCGTCGAAGACGATCCCGCCGGAGAAGATGTGCTCCTCTTCGGTGTAAGGGATGGCGACCGGGTGCTCGTCCCAGTGCACGAGGTCGGTGCTGGTGGCGTGCCCCCAGGACATGTTGCCCCAGCGGTCGCCCTCCGGGTTGTACTGGAAGTACAGGTGGTAGAGGCCGTCGTGGTACACGAGCCCGTTGGGGTCGTTGATCCAGTTCTCGGCGGGGGTGAAGTGCAGTTGGGGGCGCAGCCGTAGGGGTGCGGGCCGGGCAGCGGCCGGTCGGGCCGAGGGCAGGGACGCCGCGCCGAGCACGGCGGCTCCCGCCAGCGCCCCGCTCCCGGCGAGGAAGAGGCGTCGTCCGATGCGGCCTGGTTGGCGGTGAGTGGTCACAGTGGTCCTCCTCGTGGTCAACCGGTGGGGGTGCTGCCTTCGTGCTCATCGGCCAGGAGTTCGGCCAGGTCGGCCAGGATCCGGTCGTCGTCGGCGGTGAGTTCGACTTCGTCTCCGTGCGCGGCGCCCAGGGACATCAGCGCCAGGACGCTGGCGGCGTCGACGGGGTCCCCGGCAACGCCGTCGACGACCTTGGCGAGACGGACCGGGCCCTCGTGCTCGGCGGCGGCCCTGGCCAGGAGCGAGGCGGGGCGGGCGTGCAGCCCCACGGGGGAGGCGATGGTGACTCGGCGGTGCATGCGGTTTCCTCTCAGGGTTGTCTGGTCAGGCGTTGGCGGTGACGGGTTGTTCCTCGGGGACGCGTTCGCCTCGGGCGATGCTCTTCGCGAGCAGCACGGCGCCGGCGGAGACCGCGATCCCGGCCAGGATCGCGACGAGGTACAGCAGTGGCGCACTGACCAGTGGCAGGACGAACACTCCTCCGTGCGGGGCCATGAGGGTGCTGCCGAAGCCGATGGTCAGGGCACCCGCGGTCGCCGAACCCACGACGATGGAGGGGATGACACGCAGCGGGTCGACGGCGGCGAAGGGGATCACGCCCTCGGTGATGAAGGAGGCGCCGAGGAGCCAGGCCGGGCGGGAGCTGGCGTGTTCGGCGGGGCTGAACAGGGCGGGCTTGATCTTGGTGGCCAGCGCCATGGCGATGGGCGGGGTCATGCCTGCGGCCATCGCGGCGGCCATGATCGCCAACGCGGTCTCGCTGCCGGTGGTGAGTCCGCCGACGGCGAAGGTGTAGGCGACCTTGTTGACGGGCCCGCCCATGTCGACGGCCATCATGGCTCCGATGAGGCCGCCCAGAAGGATCGCGTTGGTCCCGGTCAGGCCGTTGAGCCAGGCGGTGATGGCGTGCATGGCCACGGCGATGGGTTCGCCCACGACCACGAACATCAGGGTGCCGACCACGGCCGTCCCGATGAGTGGCAGAACGAGCACCGGCATTACGCCGGAGACCGCGCGGGGCACGGGGATGAGGCGCAGGCCGGCGACGACCGCACCGGCGAGCAGGCCCCCGAGGAGTCCGCCGAGGAAGCCGGCCTCTACGGTCACGGCGGCGGCTCCGGCGACGAACCCGGGTGCGATGGCGGCCCGGTCGGCCATGGCGTAGGCGATGAAGCCCGCCAGTACCGGCACGAGGAAGTCCATGGCCAGGCCGCCGGTCTGGTTGGCCAGCGCGGCCCAGCTGGTGAGACTGAGCGCGTCGAAGTGCTCGGTGACCGAGGGTGCCTCGGTGATGTCATGGCCGCCCAGGGCGAAGCTGAGCGCGATGAGCAGGCCGCCGGCGGCAACGAACGGGATGACGTAGCTGACGCCGGTCATGAGCCACTGCTTGAGGTTGCTGCCGAAGCCTCCGGTGCCCGTGACCTTGGTCCCGGGGGCGGGGGTGTTCTCCCCCGGTGCGGCCGGTTCGGCGGTTTCCCCTTCCTTCCCGGCCCGGCCGGTGCCTGCGCCGTCAGCTTGTTCGGCGGCCTCGACCGCGCGTTCGAGGATGCCGGCGGCGTCGTTGACGGCCTGCTTGACGGTGACTTCGACGTACGGGATGCCCTCGAAGCGTTCGCGTCCCTGCACCCCGATGTCCGCGGCGAAAACGACGGCGTCGGCCGCTGCGAGGTCCGCGGCCGAGAGGGCGGAGGTGCCGGCCGACCCCTGGGTCTCGACGGAGACTTCGTGTCCGGCGGCGCGTCCGGCCTGTTCGAGGGCCTCGGCCGCCATGTAGGTGTGCGCGATTCCGGTGGGGCAGGACGTGACGGCGACGATCTTCACAGCGCCACCTCCGACCGTACGTAGTCGGCCACGCGGGCCGGGTCGTCGGCGCTCAGGAGGGTGCCGGTGAACTCGGCGCGCATGAGTCGGCGCGAGAGCTTGGCCAGCACGGTCATGTGGTCGGTGTCGCCGCCCTCGGGCGCGGCGATGAGGAAGATGAGTCGGGCGGGGCCGTCGTCGGCCCCGAAGTCCACGCCTTCGGCGCTGCGGCCGATCGCGAGGGTCGGTACGGTGACGGCTGCCGAGCGGCAGTGCGGGATTCCGATGCCTCCGGGAAGGCCCGTGGACATCTGCTGTTCGCGGGACTCCACGTCGGCGAGGAACCGCTCCAGGTCCGTGACCCGGCCGGCCCTGTGCAGGCGTTCGCCCAGGGAGCGGACGGCCTCGCGCCGGTCGGTGGAAGCCAGGTCGAGGTCGACCAGGTCGGTGGTGACGAGATCGGTCATGGTGTCGCTCCCGTAAGGGTGAGGGTGGTGTCGACTGCGGTGACGTGCACGGTTTCGATGCGCGGATCGTTAGGGCCCGGCATTCGGCTGCCCGGAAGGCCGACGGCGGCGGTTCCGTGGGCTACGGCTGCACGCAGGGCCTCGGGACCGGCACCGCCGGCGCCGAGGAACCCGGCGAGTAGGGCGTCACCGGCGCCCACGGTGCTCAGGACCGTGGTGGCGGGCCCCTGGGCGTGCCAGGCGCCGGCGTCCTCGACGAGGAGCGCCCCGTCGGCGCCGAGGCTGACCAGGACGGCGCCCACTCCTTGGCGGCGCAGCCCGTGGACGACGTCGAGGACGGAGCCGAGGGTGGGCAGGGGGCGCCCGGCGAGTTCGGCGAGTTCGTCGTGATTGGGTTTGACCAGGTCGGGGCGGGCGTCGACGGCTCGGGCCAGGGCGGTCCCGGAGGTGTCCACTGCGGTGCGCGCTCCCGCCCTGCGGCCGGCTTCGACGAGGTCGCCGTGCATGTGGTCCGGGCTGCCGGTGGGCAGGCTCCCGCAGGTGGCGAGCCAGTCGGCGCCTTTGGCCAGGGCGGCGGCGCGGTCCACGAGTTCGCGGGTCTCTCCGGGGGTGAGGGCGGTTCCGGGTTCGTTGACTTTGGTGGTGGTGCCGTCGGCCTCGACCACGGTGAGGTTGCTGCGGGTCGCGCCGTGCACGGGTACCTCGGCAACGGAGACCCGTTCCTGTTGGAGGAGTGCGCCCAGGCGTGCGCCTTCGGGGCCGCCGCAGGGCAGGAGGGCGATGGTGGGCCGCTCTGCGGCGGCCAGGACCCGGGCGACGTTGACGCCCTTCCCGCCGGGGTCGAGGTGGGTGTCCAGGCTGCGGTGGACCTCGCCCCGGTGGAGGGAGTGCACTGCGACCGTGCGGTCCAGGCTGGGGTTGGGGGTGACGGTGACGATCATGCGATCACCACGTCGGGCTCGGCTCCGGCGAGGGCCTTGCGGGCCTGCTCGTCGAGTCCGTCGTCGGTGACGACCACGTCCATCTCGTCCAGGTGGGCGAAGCGGCTGAACTGGTCGTCGCCGTACTTGGTGTGGTCGGCGAGGAGGACGCGGCGGCGGCAGGCGCGGACCATGGCGGCCTTGACGGCGGACTCGGCGGGGTCGGGGGTGGTGCAGCCGCGGTCGGTGGAGAAGCCGTTGGTCCCGAAGAATCCGACGTCGATGGTGAGGCCGTCCAGGACGTCCTGGGACCAGGCGCCCACGGAGGCCAGCGTGGTGGCCCGCACCCGGCCCCCGATGAGGTGGACTTCGCAGCCCTGGCGGGTCACGAGTTGCTGGGCGGTGGGGAGGGAGTTGGTGACGACGGTGAGGTCGCCACCGTCGATCATGTGCCCAGCCAGGCGGGCGGTGGTGGTGCCGCCATCGAGGAGGATGGTTCCGCGTCGGGGCAGTTGGGCGACCGCGGCCTTGGCGATGTGCTCCTTCTGCGCCTCGTTGGTCTGGTCGCGCAGGGTGACGCTGGGTTCGAAGTCCAGGCGTTCGACGGCGATCGCGCCGCCGTAGACCCGGCGGACCACACCCTGCCGTTCGAGGACACTGAGGTCCCGCCTGATCGTCTCCGGTGCCACGGCGAGTTCCTCAGAGGCCGACGAGACGTCGATGCGTCCGTCCCGGCTTGCCTTCTGCGCCAAAAGTTGTCGGCGCTCGGCCCCGTACATGCCCGATTCCCTCCGTTGTCCGGTTTGATGTTGACCAATTCTGCCTGGTGTTGCCATATTGTCAAGGATCGGTGAACGCTCGAAAAACACGGAGGCACCATGGCGAACGGTTCGCTCCCCCACCCGAGTTCAGTGCTGCACGGGGCTGGTGTGAGCCCCGGAACAGCAGCGGGGCCGATCGTGCGCGTCACCGAACGCCAGCCCGAACCGGCCGTCGGCCCGGCCCCGGACGAGCCCGCGGCCGAGGCGGCCCGCATCCGACCGGCCGCCGATACGGTCGCCCGGTCGCTTCGGGAGCGCACGGCGACCACCGAAGAGGCCGCGGCGGTGTTGGCGGCCACCGCCGAGATGGCCGCCGACCCCTCCCTGACCGCCAAGGCCGAGTCACTCGTGACCGAGAACCGACTGCCCGCGGAACGTGCCGTGCACGAGGCCGCGGACGGTTTCGCCGAGATGCTGAGGGCCGCCGGCGGACTCATGGCCGAACGGGTGCGCGACGTACTCGACGTGCGCGACCGGATCGTGGCCGAACTGCGCGGCACCAACCCGCCCGGGGTCCCCCACCTCACCGAACCGTGCGTCCTCCTGGCCCGGGACCTCGCCCCGGCCGACACCGCCGGCCTGGACCCGTCACTGGTACTGGCCCTGGTCACCCAGGAAGGGGGCCCGACCGGGCACACCGCCGTACTGGCCCGGGCGATGGGCATCCCCGCCGTGGTCGCGGTCCGCGGCCTGCTGGAGGACCCGGCCGAAGGCGCGGTCGTGGACGGCCTCACCGGGGAGGTCGCCCTCCACCGCCGTCCCGTGCCCGCGCGGGCCGTCGAAGCGGCGGACGTGGAATGGGACGGTACGGGACACACACGCGACGGGCACCCGGTGCGGGTCCTGGCCAACGTGGGTTCACCCGCCGACGCCCGGGCAGCGGCGGCCGGCGGAGCCGAGGGAGTGGGCCTCTTCCGCACCGAGTTCTGTTTCCTGAACGCGGCCGCGGAGCCCTCCGAGGCGGCCCAACGCGAGGCCTACCGCGCGGTGTTGGAACCTCTCGCGGGCCTGCCCGTCATCGTGCGCACGCTCGACGCGGGCGCCGACAAGCCGCTTCCGTTCCTGTCCATGGGCGAAGAGCCCAACCCCGCGCTGGGTGTGCGGGGGCTGCGGGTGGCCTTCGACCGGCCCGGGTTGCTGGAGCGCCAGCTGGCCGCGATCGCCGGCGCCGCGTCCGACACCGGAGCGCGGGTGAGTGTGATGGCGCCGATGGTGGCCACGGCTGCCGAGGCGCGCTGGTTCGCGGAACGGGCCCGCGCTGCCGGGTTGGACCGGGTAGGGGTGATGGTGGAGACCCCCGCGGCCGCGCTGGCCGGCCCCGCCCTGTTCGAGGCGGTGGACTTCGTCAGTGTGGGCACCAACGACCTGGCTCAGTACACGTTCGCCGCCGACCGGCTCAGCGGGGCCCTGGCCGAGCTCAACGACCCGTGGCAGCCGGCCCTGCTGCGGCTGGTGGCCGGTCTGGCCCGGGCCGGACGCGAGCACGGAGTACCGGTCGGCGTGTGCGGTGAGGCCGCCGCCGACCCGCACCTGGCAGGGGTGCTGGCGGGGACCGGGGTGGGCAGCCTGTCGATGTCCGCGACGGCTCTGGCCCCCGTGGGCGCCGCGCTCTCGGGCCACACCATGAAGGGCTTCGAACAGGCCGCACGGGCTGCGCTGGCGGCCGACTCCCCGCAGGAAGCGCGTGAGGCAGCGGCCCGGGAACTCGCCGCCGAGACCGAGGGCGGGGTCTGACCGGCACCGTGAACCGAGTGCGTAGATATGCCCTTATTTGTCCATTTTTGTCGCTGTCGGTGATGGCGACCGCCTGCAGCCTGCCGGGCGGGGACGAGGCACCGCCGACCGAGGAAACCGGGCCCGATGCCTACACCGAGGACCTGCGCCCGCAGTTCCACTACTCCCCCACCGAGGGGGACATGGCCGACCCCAACGGGCTGGTCTACCACGCGGGCGAATACCACCTCTTCCACCAGCAGTGGGGCACGTGGGCCCACGCCGTCAGCCCCGACATGGTGCACTGGGAGGAGCTGCCGACCGCGTTGGAGCACGACGAGCTGGGCCAGGCTCTCTCGGGCAGCGCGGTGGTCGACCACCACAACACCAGCGGCCTCTTCCCGGACGGGGAGGGCGGCATCGTGGCGGCCTACACCAACACCGAGGGCGGCGAGGCGCAGAGCATCGCCCACAGCACCGACGGCGGCCGCACGTTCGAGCGCCACGAAGGCAACCCCGTCGTACCCAACGACGGCCGTGAGGACTTCCGCGACCCGCAGGTGTTCTGGCACGACCAGAGCGAGTCCTGGATCATGGTCGTGGCCACCGGATCGGCGGTAGAGATCTTCGGCTCCCCCGACCTCCTGGAGTGGGACAAACTCTCGGAGTTCGGCCAAGATCAAGGGCTGCAGACAGCCGTGTGGGAGTGCCCGGAGCTGTTCGAGCTGCCCGTTGAGGGAGACCCCGAACGCACCGAGTGGGTGCTCGCGGTCAGCGTCGGCGCCTCCGAGGAGACCGGGGGCTCCACCGCGCAGTACTTCGTGGGCGACTTCGACGGGGAGTCCTTCACCAGCCACGACCCTCCCGAACGAGAGCGGATCGTCGACGCCGGTCAGGACTTCTACGCCGCGCAGAGCTTCGCCGAAGCTCCCGACGACCGCCGTGTGTGGCTCGGCTGGGTCGGCAACTGGGCCCACCCCTACGCCGCCCCCACCGAAGGGTGGACCAACCACATGAGCGTGCCGCGCGAACTGTCGCTGCGCCCCACCGGTGAGGGCGACCTGGAACTCGCGCAGAAGCCGGTCCCCGAACTCGACGAGCTGCGCGGGGACCCGGTACACGTGCCCGAAGGCGAAATCGACGGGCTCCGCCCGGTGGACTTCGAGGGGCGCAGTTTCGAGTTCGAGGCCGAGATCGACCTGGGCGGGGCCGAAGAGGCGGGCCTGAGGGTCTTCGACGGAGAGGCCTCCGGTCAGGAGTCGTGGTTCGCGGTGGGGGCCAACACCGAACACGGCGAGTTCGTGATGGACCGCGCCAACGGCGGCCCGCAGACGCTGTACGACCCTGAACTGGAGGAGGTCGACTTCGGGGTACGGCGCTCCTGGGACCACGAGCCGCAGGACGGGGTCCTGCGCATGCGCGGCTACGTGGACGAGTCCTCCGTGGAGGTCTTCGTCGACGACGGTTCACTCACGGGGACCATGCTCGCCTACCCCGACCCTGGCGACGACGGGATCACGCTCTACAGTTCCGGGGGCAGGGCTCACCTGGAGTCCCTGACGATCCATCCCATGGGGCAGATCCGCTGACTGCACGCTCACGCTCCCCAGAGCAGCACGGGATAGGCGGATAAGAAGGACTTGATGTGGAGGTTCAGGGGTCCAGCGGCCATGTTGCGCGGCCCCCGACGAACACGCTGGGTACCCATAGGCGATAGCTCTCCAGGCGACGAAGCTACGTGGTAGCGACCTCGCCATGGGAGTGATACCAGGTCAGGCAATGTGAGAGCCGACGAGGGGACTTGAACCCCTAACCTATCGCTTACAAGGCGATAACTCATTGGGGCACATCCGACCTGCGAAAACGCCGCTCTCAAAGGGGATGGACAACCCTCAGGCGAAATCTGTTTTCAGCTTAGGCTTCCGTTCCTGTTCCCGCAAGCGATTCAAATAATGCCTGTGGACAGACTACCCGAAAAACAGTTATCGCCTATTCTGCCCAGCACGAAAAAGAAAGGGCCCTGGGCGACGCCCAGGGCCCCGATGCGTGAAGGGTCAGCTCCCCCAGCGGAATGCCCGCTCCTTCGTCCTGACGGCCTCCGGGATGGCCACCACCCGGTAGAAGGCCTGGCCGATCCGCTTCTCACACACGAAGTGCGCCCCCTCCCACCGCGGAGCCACCCCCATGAGTGCGGCCAGTCGCTCCACCTCGCCCTCCTTGTGCCCATCGCAGCCCTCGGGGAAGTAGGTGAGCTCCACCTTGGCCATCTCTCCCACCGGCAGGTGCGGGTTGGCCTCCATAAAGACCACCATCGCCCGCATATCCTCCAGGAGCCCTCGACGCTCCACCTGGTCGGCCACCTGCACCGCCGACCCCTCGGCCTCGGCACAGCTGGTCCAGACCCGGGACACGCCGTGGTGGCCGTCAGAGCGCACCGAGTACATCCGCCTCTGGTGCTGGCACCGCCGCATCTCGTCCAACCGCCGCATGGGATCGCCTCCTCGCTGAGAAAAGTCCTTCACCCCGTAAAGAAGCCATCGGCCCCCTCGATTTGGACGCCCTCCAGCGAAAAACCTCCAGGAGCCCCCCGCACTCACCCCAGCCCTCATAGAGATCTCAAGAAGAGAAGAGATCTATGTCGGGTTTCTGACAAACATCCGCAAACCCTTACCCCACAGGGGATGTCAGCGCCTGCCAGCCCCACACACCAACGACCCCCCGACGACCCCCGCCGCCACCTCATGTGCCTTCGGATCCCGACCCACCCTTGACCGAACACACACCCACCCATGGGCCGACTTCCTAGCCCGGCGTTATCCACAAGCGCTGCAAAACCAGAATCAATTGCTGCATGATGAGAAGTGTCTGGCCGCGGGGGTCACAGCCCATAGCCAGGACCAGTTGAGAACTCAAGAGAGGAATAGCGCATGCACGCCTTCGAGGAGCGCTTCGCCTGCATCAGGAGGGTCCTGCACGGCCTCTACGCCACCCTGGCCGATCGGCTCGCCGCACTGCCCCTGCCCATCGCACTCCCGCCCCTGGGCAATGAGCCCGAGGAACACATGGCGGTCCTGGATGCCCTGGAGGGCACGATGGACCTGCTGCGGGAGATGCCGCTGCAGAACGGCCAGCGCGCCCGGCTCTGCGCCGCGGCCGTGGAGTGGAACACCCTCTACGAACTGGTGGCCACTCTCGAGGAGTGCGGCCACACCAAGCTTCGGCTGATCTCCGCCGAGATCTGCTCCGCACGCATCGCGCACTTCATCCAGAACTACGACCACCAGGAAGCCAGCACCAAGCCCCAAGCCTCCTAGAGACCCCGATCAGCCCCGGGCCACCAGGTCCGGGGCTTTGCTATGCCATCCACCCGCACGCCGGGCACACTATGAAGGGCCGACGCTTTCCCCGAGCGAGCCCGGGGGTCACAGAGCGCCGACCCTCACCAGTTGAGACCCCGAAGAGAGGCCCAGTCCATGGTAGACCGGCCGGGCGTGACCGTTCCAGAGATCGCCCGCCGCTACGGCCGCAGCCCGCACACCGTGAGCAAGGAATGGACCCGCGCAAAGGGCTTTCCCTCCCCCACCGGCCGACGAGGACGGTACCTCGAGTACGACCACACCGCCGTCCACACCTGGGTCCAAGCCAACCTCAAGGCCGACACCACCCTGCCCATCCACACCGGCCCACCCGAAGAACTCCTCACCAAAGCCGAAATCGCAGCCGAGTCCGGCCTCTCCCCCAGCACCATCCGCTCCGACCTCTCCCGTGGCCGCCTCACCCCCAAGCACGGCGACACTCAAAAAGACGGAGTCCCCCTCTGGCGCCGAGGCATCATCTCCCGCCAACTGTCCCAGCGCCGCCAACACGGGTCTTCGAAGTTAATGGGGGTGGGCCTCTCGTCGACTCCGGCGGGTGGTTGCACAGCGTGACCGGAGCCGTTGGTTGGCCCGGTTCCGGAAACCGAAGGCATTGCGGGCCTCCAGCTTGATGAGGTGGTTGTTGCCCTCGGAGGCGGCGTTGGTGATCCCGGTGGCCAGGTGGGCCTCGATGCCGTCCCACCACTGCTCGACGGTCTGGACCAGGATGCGGAGTTCGGGCAGGTGCGCATGGTCGGCGACGTGGGAGAGGAAGCGGTAGCGGGCCGCGCTGATCGCGGAGCGATCGGGACTCACGCGGGTACGGCTTACGGCCAGGCCCAGCAGATCGCGTAGGAGTTCCTTGGCCTGCCAGGCGGCGTAGATCTGTCGGCCGTAGGTGCCCATGTGCTCCAACGTCACCTGCAGGAAGGTGCGTTGGTCGGCGCTGAGTTCTTCGGCGTTGCGGCGCAAGAGCCTGCGCACGGCATAGACGGCATCACCCCTGTGAGCCCGGCGCCCGTACTGCTTCCATGTCAGGCGCCGGCGTAGGTCGGCGAGGCGGCGCTGGGCGAGTTGGACGAGGTGGAAGCAGTCGTCGACCATCCGCGCGTGGGGCAGAGCTTGGTTGATCGCGGTGCGGAAAGGGGCGCACAGGTCGATGGCTACGTGGCGCACCTGCGCGCGCCAGGCGGCGGGCTGGGCCAGGTGCCCGTCGGCCACCGGGGCCGCGCCCGCGTCCCTCGACCTGGCCGAACAGGCCCTGCCCGCCGATGGCGTCGACGAACCCGATATGCCAGGCATCGGCCACCAGTTCACATGTGTGGGTGTGCGGGTTCTGTTGCCAGACCGGCTTGCCGCGGCGGGTCTCGTCGATCCCGATCGCCTCGGTGTGGGGTGGGTCCTCGGGCAGGAGGCGGGCGGCGTAGTCAGTGAAACAGCGCCAGGTGGTGGGCCAGGATAGGCCCAGGTCGCGTCGGGCCCGGACCACGGTGCGGCCGGTGTCACAGGCCGCGGCCCCGGCCGCGTCGCGCAGGGCGGTGGTGGTACGCATCCGGGCGGGCACTGCCGGGATCGCCTCGGTGAAAGAGCCGCGGGTGTACACATCTGCAGTGCAGTACCAGCGGGCTTTGCGCCAGCGGATGCGCACCGCTGTGCTGCCGCGGGACAGATGCCTGGGGGTGGTGGTGCGGTAGTCCTTGCGCCGGGTGGCCAGCATCCCGCAGGAGGGGCAGGCCTGTGCGCAGTCGTCGCTGGTGACGGTGTAGACCGTCGATTGGCCTGCACTGTCGGCTTTGAAGTGGGTCACACTAGCCCCCTCGAGCCCGAGTAGGAGTGTTGCCGCGTCAGGGTTGAGGGATCGTCTGTGTTCAAGCCCGTGGGTTTTCGTTTTGGTTGCTTCGACAACAGCCATGATCACGAAGACCTGCGGGCTTCTTGCATCCGGGGCGCCTGCCCCCGACTGCCTCACACAGCGTGACCGGAAAGCCCGCCTGTCACCGCCCCACCCCCATTAACTTCGAAGACCCGCTAAGCCGAAATCGAACTCGACATTGAGTTCACGTTTCGGTACCTGGCGGAGGCAACCTGTACGATGAATACGTGATCGATGAATGGGTCCCCTTCGGACTGAGCCAGGACGATGCCGAGCAGTACAGGGTGTTGGTAGACGGAGTACCGAGACCGCTACGTGAGCCGATTGTTGCGTGGTTCGAGCATATCTTGTCGCATGCGAAGTTCGATCGACTACGCAACGATCGAAGTCGACATTTGGAGATGCTTACGGGCATTGAAATGGGGGTACGTGAGAACGCCTACCGCAAGTGGAGCGAATACACGAGTATCTTGCGCAGGATGGACGATCGAACCTTGCTCCGGGTAGTGGACGCAACACTCTCAGTGGAGTGGCACGGAACTCGGACAACGGATCTGGACTATGCACTTAGGCTCTGCCGTTCCAAATGGATGATAGGCACACGCATGGGCAAGCCCGGTCTGGTGGCGCGCGAGCCGGAGGGTGTGCAAGACATAGTCGAGGCGACGATCAGTTCCTCGGGCACTTCCGGACAGATTCTCGCGCGTGCCTGGAGTAAAGTGCACGCCTTCACATCTGACTTTCCGGGTGCGTACGCCGACGCGGTCCGTGCTGTCGAAACAGCGGCCCAGCCCCTGGTCGAGCCAAACAACCTGGAGGCCACGCTCGGCAGCATGGCGTCGGTGATGCAGAATCACGGCGACTGGCGGTTGCCACTCCGCGAGCACCAGCACTCGCCGACTGCCACGATGCTGGTCGACATGCTGCGCACCCTGTACAGGGGCCAGGTGGACCGTCACGGCAAGGACGACTATCGGGACGTAAACCAAGAGGAGGCGCGAGCCGGAGTCGCGCTTGCCGCCACGCTGGTGTCATGGTTCGCCTCGGGAAACGTCCAGCGCCGGGGCAAGATCTGAGTTGATATTGCCATCCGTGCCATACAAACTCGGCTGTCGAACGCAACCACGACTTTTCACACCTGGGGCCGCCTCTGGTGTCTTGAGCTAGTGCACCATCCCACTGACACACAACACCCGAATGAAATGGTTCTAGCACTGCGAGATTGACAGCTAGCGCCCCCTGCACATCAATGCCTCCATAACTCTCGGAGTAAAACTGATCGAGCTTTATCCCGAAGCAACCAGGGAGTTCAAGAGCTTCTTCGCGGACTCGCTGGGGCGTGCTCGCATCGTTTGGAGCTGGTCGCAGAGTTCCTGGTATGTGCGCTGGACCGCGTCCGAGCGACCCATGGCTGCGTGGGCTTTCATGAGTTCCAGATAGACGGCCTCGTTGAGGTCGTCGGACCTACGCGCTCGCTCCAGCCAGATGATGGCTTCTTCCTGGTCGTCAGTGGCCTTGGCCAGGCTGACGAAGCAGTCCGCTGCGCGACGGCGGTAGTACTGGCGTTTCTCTTCAATCCAGGGGAAGTCAGCTTCCGTGAGCAGGACAGCCCGGTATTCGGCCGCGGCGGAACGCAACGCACGGTGGCGCTCGCCCTCTTCTTTGGTTGCTGCCACGGCTCCCAGGGCCGCATCGAAGCGCCATACGTCGACATCAACAACCTCCATGGCCAGCTGGTAGCGGCCGGATCGGACGTCGATGATCTCCGCTTCGGCGTCGTTCAGTGATTCCCGCACGGTGCCCCGAGCACTCGAGCAGGCGGTGTTGCGTAGCTGCCTGGCCTGGCGCTCGGTCACCTCGGGGAACAGCGCGTCGGTGAGGGCTTCCGTCCCCACACCTTCAGGATGGAGAGCGAGGTAGGCGATGACCCGTCGTGCCGAGGAGCGCATCGCTGAACCGATGTCCGTGCCTTGGTAGGTGATCTTCGGTTGTGGTGCGAACAACTGCACGCTGATCTTGTTCGGGTCCTCGGCTGCCGGTGCGGGCTCCGGGGTTGGGGATATTGCATGCTCGGCGGCAGACTCCCGACTACCGGGCTCGTCCGGGGGTGGCGGTTTCTCCTCGGTGGGACCGAATTGGGCGGCGAAGGTGTCCTGGTCGATGTGCAGCAGGCGAAGGTCTTCGTGGGTGCTGCGGGTGCCGTCGGCAGCGATGGACTCGGCCCGGTCGAAGGACTCACAGCCCACCGAAGGGAAGGCTTCCTCTTCATCGAGCACCAGAACCAGAATGCTGTCGTCCTTGTTCGTGGCGAGCGAGGCCAGTCGGTCACTCACCAGGGCGTTCGCGGGTGCCTCCACAAGGAGCAGGGCGCAGTTCGGAGCATCGCGACGGGCTCCGGTGATGTAGGCCAGTTCCGCTTCGGTGATCGCGGAAGCCGTGTCCGCGCACTGGGTCAGTCCTTCAGCGCGGGGCCGTTCGGGAGCTCCGGCTCTGGTGAGCAGGTTCCGGGTGGTGATGACCCGGACGTCTGGTTCGGCCAGGGCGCGGCCGATGATCGAGGCGCACACCCCGACGGCGTGCTTACCGGTGATCCCCAATCCGTCGCAGGCGTTGACGCTCAGGGTGTCGGCGATGCGGACGCGTCCGTCCGGGGTGACCAGTGGACCGTCACTGTCACGCGTGACGGCCAGCGGGGTCCCGACCTCGGGCTCGGAAGTCCCTGCGTCTGCGGGTTCGTCGGCTTCGGGTTCGGTCTTCGGAAGTGCTTTCCTGTGGCGCCGTCCAGGGGCTGTCAGCCTGCCCGCGACCATCCCTGCGGCTCCTCCTGCCACTGCTCCGGCGAGGAGTGCTCCTCCGGAGAATCCGCTGTCCTGTTGGTCGGCGGTCAGGTCGTGGTCAGCCTCCGCGTGGTCGCTGTCAGCCGGAGCCTCTGGCTCGGGCTGCTGCTTGGTGGAGAGGGTGTAGGAGATCTCGGCTCGGCGGTCGGCTGAGGGGCCGAGTTCGGGGTGGTTGCGGGGCTGTTCGGAACCGGCTCCGGCAGCGGTGATGTCCCATCCTTCGCCGAGGTGTTCGGCGAGGTGTGTGGCGACTTCCTCGGCGCGGTGGTGGGACAGGCTCTTGTTGTACTCGGGGTCTCCGACAGTGTCGGCGTGCCCGGTCACGACCACCGGCTCGTTCGGGTCGCCGAAGAGTTGGAGCAGCTCGATGGTGGGTGTGAGCTCTTCGGCCATCTCGGGGGTGAGCTGTGCGGCGTCGAAGCCGAACCCGCTCAGGATGCGGGTGCGCTCCAGAACCGGCGGGGACTGCGCGGTGTCAGCCTCTTGTGGGCCTTCGGTGAGCTCGGTGTCAGCCGCTGCCACCGCGGCCGCAGCCGGGGTGGACACTGCGGCTGAAGTGCCTAGCGCGCCGGTCAGGACCAGGCGCAGTAGGGCGATGCGGGGCAGGTGCCCTCTGAACAGGGCGACCGTGTCGACCGCCACCAGCACCGTGAACAGTCCCCAGAGAGCCCAGAGCGCGGTGAGCACCAAGGTGTGGCCGACTGTGGGTGGCAGGGTGAGGCTGAGCAGGGACAGCCGGACGTAATCCCAGGTGAGGTCCTCGCTGAGCGGCCAACCATGCCTTGCCAGCAGGATCGGTGGGCCGATCAGTAGTAGCGCGGTGGCCCCGATGCCCAGGACCGCTCTCATCGGTTGGTGCATGCGTCCCCCTTGTTCCTCACGGTGTGTGGGCCAGGGCCGATGCCCTCGCCGCGATGTCGGTGTCGCCGAGTGGGGCCAGGAGGGTCGGGCTGTAGGAGCTGGTGAGGGTGACCGTGACGGTGTCGGTGTCTACATGGACGAGTGCTCTGGTTCCGCCGTTGCGGGCGTGCCGCTGCGCGGCTGCTCGGGCTGAGGGTTGGTTGAGCGCGAGCTGTCCGTCTCGGAGGTGTTCGGCGTCGAGTTCCTGGGCGCCTGCTCGGGCGGCCTCGTGGGCGAGGGTGGTCAGCTGGGACTTGGTCCTGAGCATCTGGGCGCCGTCGTAGACCAGGCCGAGGCAGGCGATGAGGGCGGCGGCGATACCGAGGACGAAGGCGGTGGCGTGTCCGGAGTCGCTGTTGGGCGGGGGCATCAGCGGGCCTCTTCCCGGTGGGTGTCCATCACGGAGGTGGCGGTACCGGTGACCTGCCGCGTCGGGTCGAGCCCGAGTGCGCCGAATTCGCTCCGTTCGCTGGTGCAGGTGACGGCGGCCCGGAACGAGGCCTTGGCCCCTGTACCTGTTCGGTCGAGGGTGACGCGCGGGTTCTGGCAAGCGCTCCCCCATCCGCCGACGCTCTCGGCCACGGCCTGCTCGGCCGCGTTCTGGGCGTGGTGCAAGTCCTGGTGCACGGAGGCCGCGCGTGCTGCGGAGTGTGCCAGGGAGTCCACGGCCAAGGCGGCGGCGAAGTTCCTGCCGACGAAGGCGATCAGTAGCAGGAAGGCCAGCAGGAGCGGGGCCACCAGGATGAGTTCGGCTGAGGCCCCGCCCTTGTCGCGTTGCGTTGCTGAGTTCCCCGCCATCAGCGGGCCTCGGTGGGCGGCTGCTCGATCGGTCCGCTCAGTGAAGCGCTCACGGTCGGGGTGAAGCCGGGGATCAAGCTGATGGATACGGCCTCCACTCGGGCGTGCGCTGTACCGTCGCGCCGTTCGACGTGGACCCGCAGATCTTCGAGAACCCTGCCACCCAGACCCTCGGCGAACGCTTCGCCCCGCATCCGCCCCTCTCTAGCGCTGCCCTCGAACACACGGCCCGCTGCCAGTGCCTCTGCGGCCGCAGCCTGAGCCCGGTGCTGGGCGTGTGCCCACAGTCCGTACTGGACCAGGCCGATGAGCATGGCGAACAACAGGGGGAGCGCGACGAGCATGTCCGCTGACCCCCGGTCGTCCCGAAGCTCCTCCTGCTTCACAGGTCGATGCCCAGGTCGATGGACTGGGCCGCGTCCACCAGGAGCGGGACGATGATGGCGCCGACCGCGGTGGCTGCGCCGATGGCGATGGCCAGGGTCAGTACGTATTCGGTGATGCTGGCGCCCCGGTCGTCCCGGGCCTTATCCGACCGGTCCCCCAGCGCGAGACTGGTCAGTGCTCGGTAGGCCTTTCCCATGTGCAGCGTCCTTTCGGTGGTGTCGTGGTTCAGAATCCGGAGGTCACGTGGGCCACGGCCGGGATGCCCATGAGCAGGAGCACTCCGAGGACCAGGAGTAGAACCGGCAGGCTCATCCGTTCAGTGGCGGCTCCGGCTTCGGCTTCCAGGGCGGAGAGTTGGTGGGTGCGCAGGCTCTTGGCCTTGGCGGTGACCGAGGCGCGGACCCGGGCGCCGTCGGTTCCAGCCAGGCGGATGGAGGCGGCGAGTTCGTCGAGCTCGGGGACGCCGGTGCGTTGGGCGAGGTCGCTGAGTGCGTCCCAGGGCGGGCGGGTGCGCAGGTGTGCTTCGTTCAGGCTGCGCCGTACCTGGGTGAAGGCGGGGCCGGTTCCCTGGCGGGTCGCGGCGGTGAGTGCTCCGGAGGCTCCGGCGCCTCCGGCCAGGGCGACGCCGACCAGGTCGGCGATGGCCGAGGTGACCGTGCGCAGTTCGGCGCGGCGGCGCTCTGCCCGGTGGCGCAGCACCAGGTCCGGGGTGATCAGGAACAGGGCCAGTGAGCTCAGGGCTAGGAGCAGGGCGATGCCCGGTGAGAGTCCCGAGGCGTCGGGGACGGACGCGCCGACCACGCAGGCGAAGGCTGCGGCTCCTCCGAGGGCGGCGAGGATCTTCTCCCGGAGGTAGGAGTCAGTGTCGCGGTCGCAGACGGCCAGGTCCTGTCGGCATCGTGACGTGGGCCAACCGAGGTGGCCGAGCAGGGCTCCGCTGGTCTGGGTGAGCTGCTCCTTCCACCCTTGGTGTTGCCGTTGGGCAGGGTCTTCGTCAGCGGGTGGGGGCAGCAGCTCGTGGAGGCCGGGTTTGCGCGCGGTCGCCAGGAGCGCCCACAGTCCGACGCTGGTGACGGCACCGGCGAGGGTCGCGAGGAACACGTTCATACCGCGGCCTCCCCGGGCTGGGGTTTGAGCAGCCGCACCTGGCGTGGCGGATTGGACAGCCGCACCAGCCACCACAGGGCCCCAGCCCACAGAGCTCCCACCAGGGCGAGTGTCACCTGGCCCAGGGCGGTACCCAAGGGCGCGAAGAAGGCGCCGTTGAACACGCCCATGCCGACCACCATGACCAGGGAGGCGCCAATGATGATCCGTACCGAGGTGCGGGTCTGGGCGCGGGCGTCGGAGGTGCGGTTGAGCATGGAGGCACGATCGCGGGCGGCCTCGGCCAGGTTGCCGAGCAGGGGACCCAGGTCGGCGGCGTGCCGGTGGCTGGCCATGGACAGTGCCACGACCACGAGGTCGGCCGTTTCGTTGTCGACCCGGTGGGCGAAGTCGGCCAATGCTTGGCGCAGCTCCGTGCCTTCGGTGAGGTCGCGGGCGAGCAACTCCACGTCGGGGCGGATCGGTGCGGGGGCGATGGGCAGGGAGGCGCCGACGGCCTGGCGCAGGCCCGAGGCAGCGGAGATGAGGTCGCGCAGCTGTTCGGTCCAGCCCGCGACCGCTTCGATCTTGGCGACCTCGGCTTTGGCTGCCTGGTTCGGCGCCAGAACCGCGGGAAGCCACCAAGCAGCGCAGCCTGCCAGGACGGCGGCGACCGGCCAGCCGGTGACGGCCCAGGTGAGGACACCGACCGTGCCCACCATCGCGGACCTGAACAGCATCTGGCGCGGAACCCGTGCTCGGCCCTTCAGGCGTTCGGCGGATGTTCGCCAGAACGGGGCCAGCAGGACCAGGCCCAGGCCGAAAGCCGCACCACCCGCGCCCGCCAACACCACCGTGGTCATCGCATGCCCCCGAACAGGACCGCCGGGTCGAACCCGACCCGTTCGAGTTTGGTCACGTACTGCGGACTGAGCCCGGTGATGAAGCCTTCCTCCGGTGAGTAGATCTCGTTGGTCACCACTCGGGGGCCTTCTGACCCGACCACCTCGCGGATGCTCGCGACCCTGCGCACGCCGTCGGTACCGGTGTCGATGTGGACGGCCAAGTGCACGGCAGAGCCGATGAGGATCGCGCTCTCTTCCAGCGACAGGCGTTCGCGGGCTTGGGCGGCGTAGGTCGCGAGCTTGGTCATGATCTGCGCCGAGGAGGAGGCGTGCACGGTGGCCATGGAGCCGTCGGTGCCCATGCTCATCGCGTGGAGCAGGGCGACGGTCTCCTGTCCCCGGGTCTCGCCGACGATGACGCGCTCCGGTGACATCCGCAGGGCCTGGCGGACCAGGTCGGCGAGGCTGATCTCCCCGGCTCCCTCGGTGTTGGCGGGCCTGCCCTGCAGGGCCAGGCATTCGAGCCCGTCGTCGGTGTCCAGGCCCAGTTCGAAGGCGTCCTCGATGGAGACGATGAACTCCGAGGAGGGCACGCACTGGGCCAGGGCTCGGAGCAACGTGGTCTTCCCTGATCCGGTGGCACCGCCGATGATCAGGTTCAACCGGGCTCGAACGGCTGCTGTGAGCAGGGCGCGCACGGGCTTGGTGAGCATGCCGGAGCGGACGAGTTCGGTCAGGGTCAGTGCGCGTTCGGGGTGGCGGCGGATGACCACGGCCGGGCGCCGGGACACCCCCATCACCGCGGACAGCCGCACCCCTTCGGCCAGTTCCATGGACAGCAGCGGGGCGGACAGGTCGAAGCGGCGCTCGCCTCCCGGAGCCTGTCCTGCCAGCCTCTGCACCAGGGCGATCAGCTCGTCATCGGAGGTGGCGACGGGTGGTCGCTCCTCTTGCCGCCCGTCGCCGAAGTCGACCTTCACTCGGGTGCCGACGATGCGGATGTCGCGGATCCCGGGTTCGGCGAGCAAGGATTCCAGCGGTCCCAGTCCGCACACCCGCGCCAGGGCCCTGGCGTGTACCCACTGCTCTTCCTGCTGGGTCAGGGCTCGCGCCTGCCCGGTGAGCGCTCGGCAGGCGTAGTCCTCCAACAGCGCGGTCAGCACCGCGTCAGCCTGGGTGCGGCGCTGGACTGCGTCACCGGCGGTGTTATCGGCTGACGCGCGGCTGACCAGTTCGTCCGTGGCCCGGTCCGCCAAGTGCTGGGCGAGCTCTTCCACGTGTTCGGAAACGTGCACCACACTCATGCCGCTCGAGCCCCCCGCAAGTAGGAGCGGACGGTGGCCGTGTCGGTCACCTGGTCGTCGATGTGGTCGGCCATCCGGCGCGCTGTGGCCAGCAAGGGCATCCATTCGACGGCTTCGGGGTCTTGGCGGGTATACGACCAGGCCGAGAGGTGTTCGCGCCAGGTTCGCGGGTCGGCGCCTTCGCCGCGCAGAAAGGCCGCACCGGTCGTGTCATCGGGGACCACCCCCCAGACCGGGTAGCCGGTCGCGTCCTCGATCTGGGACTCGGGGAAGCGGCTCACCTGCACGGCAAGCCCTACCTGAACACCTTGGTCGGCGAGGGCGTCGAGGACGTCGCGGCATCGAGCGACCCGGTGGATCTGGGCGGCGTCCCTCCCGGAGACAGCCAGGACCACGGCGTCGGCCACGGTCAGCAGGTGTGCCCCAGCGGTTCCGGGCATGACCCGGCCCACGTCCAGCACAGCCAGTCCTCCGGCCAGGACCTGCGGACGCTGGGCGAGCGCAGTGACCACGGCGGCGGCCTCGTGCGCGGTGGGAGGTGCCACCAGCACTCGAAGGCCGCCCGGCAGCTCGGTCGCGTGCCGGAGCAGGGGGCGCGTGTCCCCGCTGTCCTCGCTGACAGCGGCCAATCCTGCTGCGGTGCGGGTGGACGCGGCGAGTGCGACCGCCCCCGGCCGACCGTTGAGGCGGTGCCACGCGGCGAGGTCCCCGCCGCTGACGTCGGTCTCCACCATGACCGGGACGGTCAAGGGCCCGGTGGGCCATACCGCCGTCAACGCTGTGGCCAGCGTGGTGACCCCCGGTGCTCCTGACAACGAACACACCGCGACGATCATCTTCTCCCCCGTTGTTCTCGTGGTTCTACTGTTCGGCCATCAGCACCAGGCGCAGGTCTTCGACCGCGACGGCCCGCGCGAGTGCCTGCGCATCGTCGGCGTCGACCAGCAGCTCGATCACCCGCGTGCCGCTGAGTTCGCCCTCCTGGCCCAGCGAGTGCAACCGGACAGCGAGCGGATCGCTGTCCTCGGCGAAGACGAGCAGCGGTGCGCCCTCGCTGGCGGAGTCGGGCAGCACCCCGGGCTGGGTCTCCAAGGAAACGACCGCGGTACCGGACCCGGGCCAGGCCGCGTCGTCGGCGAGCATGGAGGACGTCACCACCGCGCCGGCGGGAATCGGTACCGCGGTGTGGCTGCCGACCACCTCGTCCGGGTGCACGAGATCCAGGTCTTCGACCCCGTGGGCGTGCACCACGCGCACGTCGGATTCGGTGAGCGCCTCACCCGAGGCCAGTTCGGCGGAGGCCACCAGGAGAGGGACCGATGGCTCCTCATACGCTGCGGCCCAGGCGGCGACGACTGCGCCGAGCAGGGTGACGGTCACCCCGGCCAAGGGCTTCTTCCACCTGCGACGGCGGTCCGGGGAAAGGCGGGAGCGAACTGAACTCTTCCGATCGGCTTTGTCCGGATTGAGAACGGTGGGTGTCATGTCGCCCTTCGAGGGTTGGAGGGTGTGTCAGCTTTCGTTGACGAGCGCGTGGACCTCGGTCACCCGCACCGAGGTGGTCGCGCTGGTCGTCAGGTCGTCCAGGGATCCGCCGCCAGCGGCAGTGGTCGACCAGCGCACGGACCAGACCACATCCACCGAGACGGGGAAGCGGCCACCCGGCTCCCCCTTGGAGGCGCGGGTGTAGGTGTGGCCGCAGTCCGGCGAGGAATCGTCGGCATCGTGGGAGTCCGGAGCGAAGACGGTTCCGGGACCTGCGCAGTCCACAACGGTCCCGTCGCCCATGTCCCACCGGGCTGTGGTGGGTGTAGCTATGACGGTCACCGAGCCCGCGGACACCGAGGCTGTAGCGCTCACCGGTTCCCAAGAGTCCGCGTCCACCCAGAGCCACAGGGGGAAACGGATCACCGTCGGGGTGCCGGGCGCCGGCGATGAGCCCGGTGTGGGGGAAGGCAGCGCCATCTCCGCTCGGGCTTGCTCAGCGACCGTTCGCGGATCGACTACGGGGGTTTCGGTGGGCCCAGATGGCGACAAGGTCCCGACCGAACAACTCTGCACCGCGGAGTTCGCGCGATCGGCTTCCCGCCGCTGGCTGCACCCCGAACGGGCTGTCACCACACCTGTCGAGCCCTCATCCGGCCTGACGGAGGAGCGACCGGATCCTTGCTCGGCGGCCGATGAACGTTCTACACCAGCACTCACCGAACAACCGGCGGTACCGGTTTGACCGCACTCTGCTGCGCCGTTGAACCTCAAGGAGTTGTCTGAGGGCGCAGCGAACGCCAGTAAGGGCAGCAGCGCACTTCCGGCCAGGGCCGTGCTCAGCACTCGCCCTCACCCCAGATCCGCATCTCGACGACCCACCAGTCGAAGAGATCGTGCCGAACGGTGGCCGTCACCAGAATGTCGCCTTCGTCCACTGGGTCATCTCCCGACATCCGCCATTCCTGCGACGCTTGGCAGTCCTCGATCGCGACTTCCACCGGCTGCCCGTCAGGCCCCTCGGAGGTAGCAACCACCTCGGGATCCATGACGGGTTCACCCTCCATCCCCCGCCCTGAGTCGCGCACAGCCTCCAAGCCGTGCCGGGCCAACTCCAAGGCCTGCCCCGCAGCGTGCTCCTCCAGCTCAGGGGCGTCCGGGTCGGGTGCGACGGCGGCGGCCACGATGGCGTCCCAGAACTGCTGGTAAACGTCGACAGCCTCCTCTTCAGAGGTCACGACTGTCTCCGTTTCCGCTGCTTGAGGCGAGGATCGCACCACCGGTTCGGTGTCCGGGGCTTCGTCCTCAGAGCACCCCGCGATGAGCACCGAAGCCAGTACAGGCAGCACAAACCCACGACCCAACGAACAACTCCTTTGAGTGATCAAACCATCACCCCTAGCGACGCATGAGAACGTAGCCTGCCGATTACCCTCCGCACAAGGGACTTCTGGCACTCCGTCCAAGAAAAACTGTCGGACACCTCACGCGCTCACTGTGTCCAACTTTCCCAACTGCGAAAACACGGCAACCAGAGCGGATCCGCCGCGAAGTCGGACCTCACCCAGCGCAACGAAGCGGGCGGCACCCCACAGGTACCGCCCGCCCCTCTTCCTACTTCCCCGGTCTCACTGCCTGAGCATGTAGGGCCGCACCAGGGCACCCGCGACCTCGTCCGGGTCGGCCCACACCTGTATCGGCATCCTGTGTGTACACACCGGGGCCGGGGCCAGCTCCAGCCGCCTCGGCGCCGCCACCAGCGCAGCCCTCGGTTCGGTGCGCGTGGGTGCGCCGATCACCTGCGCGATACTCCAAGCCACCACCGAGGCGAACACCCACCACAGCCGCGAGGCCATCGATTCCCTGGGCCTGCGGTGCCTGCCACCGCTAGAGTTCTGCATAGTCTTCCTCCTGCTCAGTTCAGGGGGTTGATCAGCCCGGGCCGGTGGTACCAACACCGGCCCGGGCGCACTGCGTCCTTACAGGGGTGCGTGCGAAGAGTGTGCGCGCGGGTGTCGATGGCCCCTGTGCACCGGGACTGCGCTTCCCACCGCGACTACCTGCCCTCGCTACGCACCTTGCGCTCTTAGCTGGCCAGCTCCAGCCCGGTCTCGCCCAGGTCCGGATCGCGGTCCAGGCGGATGATCGCCCGCAAGTGCAAGGGCAGGCCCCGCCGCCCCTCCCACCACCAGTAATCGGCGATCCGGTCCACCAACCACAAGCCCCGGCCGCCGGGGTTCATCTCCCCCGGCTCCCGGTCCACCAACTGCGGAACCATCGCTGCCTGGCCCGCCCGGGGCCCCTGGTCGAGCACCCCGACCAGCACCGCCCGGTGGCCCAAGAGTTCCAGGGACAGCCCCATCCGCCCGTGCCGCTCCCCGGTCGCGGTGTGGCGCACCGCGTTGGTGGCCAGCTCGCTGACCACCAGCTCCACCCAGAACCCGCGCCCGCCCTGGAGTGGAGGCTGCCCCGCAATCCACTTGCGAGCCCGCGCCACATCAGCGCAGGTCCCGCCGGTATAGACCCATCGTGCGGACGACCGCCCCACCCCACCACCGGGCCGCCGAGGTCCAGGTATCCGATCACTACACATAACGCCCTCCATGAGACAAATTCGCTCTCGACGGCGACCCCGGACAGGCCGGAGGTTCTGCGAGGAGCCTCCCTCAGGGTCACCAGCTCAACACGCCTCGAGTCTCACACTCAAGCAATGTAGACGCAAGCACTTTAGACGAAATTTTCGTCCATCTATCTTTCGTTCGGTGGTTGTCCCTCTTCGGATGCGCCAAACTGGGGCGTACGAGCCCAGCAACCTAGAACCCCCGGGAGCACACCAGTGGCGCCAAGCGTCGGAATCGCGCGCAGAACTCTCTCGCGGGTCATGCGCGAAGCACGCCTTGCCGCAGAGGTACGGGCTGGGGACGCTGCCGTCCAAGTGGGTGTCTCAGCCGGAACGCTCAGCAAGTACGAGAAGAGCGAGCACCCCTGGCCGCCCGCCGTCGTCTATGCCCTGAGCGACATGTACAAGCTCCGCGAGGAAGATCGAAACAAGCTTGTAGACCTGGCCCGGCAGCGGGAACCGGGGTGGTGGCAGACCAGCACAGTACCGAGCTGGTTCGCCCCATACCTCGGAGCAGAATCCGAAGCCGCCGAACTGGACAACTACGAGGACGCTCTGGTCCCCGGCCTGTGTCAGACCTTCGACTACGCGAGTGCGCTTGTCAGCGCGGTGACGGAGGACGACACCGACCGTACTGACGGCCGGGCAGCTGCCCGAGTGCACCGACAGAAACGTCTGACCGGAGAGAATCCACTTCGTTTCTCAGTGGTATTCAACGAGTCCGCGCTCCACCGGGTGGTCGGCGGCACAGAGGTCATGCGGGAACAGCTCGTCCATCTCCTAGAGATGATGAACCTGCCCAATCTGGACCTCCGCTGTGTACCTTTCACCGCCGGGGCACATGTTGCGACCGAGGGAAACTTCGTTCTTCTCCGCTTCCCGGACCTCATCGAGGGGGTCCGTTCCGGCGACGCGGTCTACATCGAGTATGCAATCGGTGGCATGTTCCTGGAGCAGCAGACCGAGACCTCCTACTACCAGGGCCTGTTTCGCAAAGTTCAGGAAGCAGCACTGGATCAGCAAGAGACCCGGACTCTGGTCCAGCAGCTACTGGACGAAAAATACAAGTAGAAGAAGGTGACCGTGGAGAACGCATGGAAGAACTGGCGTAAGTCCAGTTACAGCGGAGGGCACGGCGGCCAGTGTGTTGAGGTCGCAAACCGAAGCAGAGAAGTGGCGATGCGCGATACGCAGCACCGCAGAAAGGGACACCTTTCTTTCCGCAGCACTGAATGGATTAACCTCTTGCACACTCTTCAGAGCTAATGCACGCGGACGACGGATACATTTCTCGACACCTTTTCCCGCTACTGGGACGCGGTCGAGTGGGACGCTTTGGAGCTCGGCGCCCGGGCCGGAGAACTCCGTGGCGCCCACCCCAGGCCACGCTCGTCAGCTGACGGACAGACACCTGTCAGCCCGCTAACCAACCCCCACAGCGGGCTGGCCGTTCTCCAGGTAGACCGTCGTCCCCTCCGCACGAGCAGCAACAGCGTAAGTGATCCGGCGAGCGAGCCGGTCGATAGTGGCCTCAGCAAGCGAGTCCACACCGTGGAACCCGTAACCGGTCAGCTCTGCCGGATCCAGACTGATCTGGTCCAGCCACTCCCCGTCCAGAACCCCGCCGTCGAAGACGAACAACGCCTTGTCGCCCTCGGCGGGGTTGGGCGCCCAGTCGACGGCGAGGAGTCGGCCGATCGGCGGGGTGATACCGAACTCCTCCTTGACCTCCCTGACCGCGGCCTGGCTCGGGCTCTCACCGTGCTCGATGTAGCCACCGGGAATCTCCAGGTAATCCTTGTAGGAGGGGACCACCAGCATCACCCGCCCCTCCCGGTCGAAGAACAGCACACCCGCCGCGACGCGAGGGCGGGCAAAGGATTCGGTGGGATCAGAGGCCATGGCCCGACACTAACGGCCCAACATCAGGAGGTCCCCATCCGGTGCGCCAGAGCGACCACTCTCCGGTCCCTTCGACCGGCCTCCGAACGCAGCATCCGGGCCACGATCTGCTGGCTCATCATGTGGCGGTGGACGTGGGAGGCGGACAGCCCCTCCGCCTCCAGCATGCGGTCAGCGGCCCCAGGAACATCGTTGACCGCGACCAGAGCCTGCGCGAGCTCGAAGAGGTGACGGACCCTTCTCTCCACCGGCAGGCGAGCAGTGTCGATCCCCCTGCCCAACGCGAGAACCGTATGCGGATGATCGAGGCTTCCGGCTACGGTCACACGGTGAAGGGCCACATTGGTCGGGCCGAAGGCCGTCCACATGTGGTTGGCATCCCGAGCTAGGCGTTCAGCGGACTTCTGTGCCTCATCCAGATAGTCGTTGGCGGTGGCACGGTCACCACTGCGGGCGGCGGCCACCGCTCCGGGCAGCAGGAGAGTCCCGTAGACGGACAGCATGCGCGGGTCATGGGATCGGCTCTTCCCCCTGTGGCGCAGGTAAGTAGCCGCGTCGGCTGTCATAGCCAGGGCCGTCTGGTGCTGTCCGCAGGAGTGCAAGGCGTGCACGCTCGACCTCAACAAAGCCCCTTGGACAGCCAGGTCCTCACAGACCATGGCGGCATTCAGACCGCGCTCCGCCGCTATCCACGCCAGTTCCGTCTCACCGAGCTTGGTGAGCACCATGGCGCAGGCCTGGGCCGACAAGGCGAAAAGGGCTTCAGCGGACCGGCGCTTCTGTCCTGAACAGGAGGTCAGTGCTGCCCTGGTTCGCTCCAGAAGGGCGGGAAGCAGTCGCAGAACCTGCCGATAGTCGGACGCCTGGTAAGCGGCCATGGCCGCGTCCACCTCGCGGCGCAGCGAAACCAGCTGGGGAGCGTCCTCATCGCGTGCTGGAGTCGGAAATCCGGGAAAGCTATGGCGGTAGTCCAGGAGGACCGCCCGCACCGCCTCAACCTCACGGCCCTGGTCCCCATTGCTCCGCTCTCCCGTGGCATCAGGCATGAGATCGGTGGTCGTCAGTGATGGGCCCTGGGGTTCTCGGTCCAGGGGTGCGCCGAGTCCGCGGAGGGCCTCGACCGCCTTTCGGCGATCCGTCAGCCCACGACCGGCCTCCGCGCGGTTGATCGTGCTCTGAGCCACCCCGCACATGCGGGCCAGGGCTTCCTGCGACAGGGGTTCCGCTAGGTGCCTCAGAAACCGGATCACCGCTTGAGCGTCCCGTTCGCGCACCGCGGCGACCACCTCCGGGGCAAGCCACACCCAGGCTGGTACGCACTCGCAGGCGGCGCGGGTCCCGTCACGTGAGCGTCCGCAGTTGCCGCAGCGCATCGGGAGCCCTTTCGTCACCTGGGGGTGCAACGAGAAGTCTCCAGAGTAGCCGCGTATCCGCTTCACGCCGTGGGCTTTTCGTAAGCCCACGGACCCGAGCAACTCCTGGGCTGGCATGTTCAGTCCGTCTCCAGAACGGCCTCCTTGGCCGCATGGGCCAGCACACTCTGTGTAGCGGAGGTCAGGCCCATCCGGTTCCAGTGGAAGATCACGTGGTAGCAGACCAGGGCGCGCAGCCCTCGTTCAAGATTCCCTGAACGCCAGGACGTCCACAGGTCCTCGCCCGCAGAACGGAATTCCTGCGCCCATGCGCTGACGTGTTCCGCGGGGCCGCCGGACCCGAACATGCTCCCCTCGCGAACCGTGTCGGCGAGGAGGAGCACCCGAACGGTTCCGGCCAGTTCGCGCAGCCGCTCGGTGGACACACCCTCCGGCAGCGGGCGTTCTCGACAGACCCGGTCCCAGACATCGGCCTGTTCGAACCATTCCAGCCCGGCAGCGCGCATGAGCGTGACGCACAGGAGGATGGAGAGCTCCCGGCGCCCCAAGGCCCCGCGTTCACGGGAGACGTGCTCGAGAACGGACCGGCTGTCAGCGGGGAAGAGCCGGTGGGCGATTTCCATGCCCACCGGCCCTCCGAAGGCGGGCACCTCGGGTTCGTAGATCCCGGTCGTCCACGTGCGCAGGTGACCGCCTCGGGTGAGTTCCTCCAAGGTGCGGCCCACGGCTGCTCTCGTAGCCGTGGAGTCGGCCCGCAGGCGAATGCGCCAGCAGGGGTACTTGCGGATGAACCACCACTCGGCACCGCTGTCGTCCAGCGACGGGACAAGGCGCTGAGCGGCGGTCTGGTCTGCGTCCTCCCAGGCGGTGAACTCGACGTTGGCCTGCCACCAGCCGGACTGTTCGGCCAGGGCCTGCTGTCCTGCCCGGTGGTACACCTCCACTGCCGCTTCCAAGTCCGCCGGGGTCATCCCGGACCGCTCGGCCGCCCGCCTGAGGTCGGCGCCACGCAGTGCCTCGAGCACGGCTCGGTGTACGGCGGCGTGACCACGGGGTGCTTGCTGTTGGGCGGCAGGCCGGGGCGGAGAGGGTTTCAGTCGATCAGCAGGCATGAGTCCCACCTCGATCGCGGGCGTCGGTCGGTCTGCACGGTCATCAGGGCCAGGGCGGTGCCCGCGCCCCCTTCCAGGAACCCGGCGTCGTCGACGGCAGCATGTGCGTGCCGCCTCAACTGCCGGGCCAGGTTCGGCAGGTGGGAGACCAGCGCTGGAGTAACCGCGTCCTGGGCGGCGCGCCAGGTGGTCTGGTACAGGCCAGCCCAGCCGTGGCACAGGCTGGTGTCAGTGATTCGGCCCAGCTGGACGGAGTCGGACAGGCAGCGGCTCAAGGCATCCTCGAAAGCGCTCTGACGTGCCGGATCCCCGGTGGCGATGGCGGCGAGTTGTCCGGCTCGGGCGATGCCGGGGGTTCCGTAGCACCAGGAAGGGCGGCCCGGGCCCTGCTGGTGCGGGATCCCTGAGTCGAGGGTGTCCGCGGTGAGGTGTTCGGGCCACCAGGGTCCGTACTCGGTGTCCTGACGCCAGGTGTCCAGGTGGGTACCGATGGTGGCGATGGCTTCGTGGTGACCGTCCACGGTGGCGCCGCGTCGGGCGGCCTGGCTCAGGAGTGCCAGGACTCCGGTGATGCCGTGTGCGGTACCGAGGTTGGCGTGCCCACCGGGGAAGTGGGCGGAGTGGCCTCGGTGGGGGTCATGTGAGACCCACCAGCCCGGAAGGGCACGTCCGTCCACGGTCTGAGGCCGTGTGAGCGCGACCAGGTAGGTCAGGACCCGTTCCAGGGCGTCACTGCGTGCGTCGTAGGCCAGCAGGTGGGCGCCGAGTCCGGTGAGACCGTAGAAGGTGTCGTACTCGGCGAAGGTCGCCAGGTCGCCGCGGTGGATGCGTTCCATGGCCGATTCCGCTCGCCGGTGGGCGAGCTCGCGCACGTGTGTGCGTAGGGCCTCGCGAGGTTCTCGGTAGCGGCCGTCTCCCCGCGCGGCCGCTTCCAGGGTGAACGCGATCGCGGGTGCTCCGAGGTAGAGGCCGGCGGTGTCGGCGGCGCTGACGGGGTGGGCCGTAGCGGTACGGATCCACCGATGGGCCTGCTGCCAGCTCCCCAACCCCGTGTGAGCGCGCTCCACGTGCAGCAGGGCGGTCCCGGCGGCTCCCTGGGCAAGGGACTGTCCCTGCCAGGGTTCCTCCGCAGGTACGGGGGTGGCCAGGTTCGCGGCGAAGTGGTCTGCGAGGGCGCCCGGGGAGTCGTGGGGCGCTGCTGTAACCAGGGGGGTCATCGCGGGCTCCGTGCCCGCTGGGCCAGGGCCAGGCTGCGCGCGGTGCGGATCGTGGCGGCTTCCTGGTCGGGGCTGACTCCGAGGGTGCGCACGTGGTGGAGGTGGAGTAGGGAGCGGAGCACGGCTTCCGGGGCTCGCTGGGTTGCGAGGTGCTCGCGGTAACGGGCCAGGGCCAGTGCACGCTCGTCCCAGGCCCGGGCGAGGATCCGGCCGCCCGGGTCCGAGCCGGGGATATGTGTCTGATCAACCAGTTCCATGGCTTGGCGGCGGTGGGTTCGATCGACGGGCCCGGGGGTGTGCTGCAGAGCGATCAGCCAATTGCGTCCTTCCCGCGGGGTGGAGGCGAAGTCGCTGGCCAGTCGGAGCATGCTGGCTGCGGCCAGGGCCGCGGAGGGGAGGCCGAACGTGCGAGTCGACCGGATCTGTGCCAGGGCGGCGGTGGTGTCCGCGGCGAAGACGGTCTGTGCCGCGTCCATGGCGGGTCCGTGTCCGTAGCGGCCGGTCTGGGATGTGGCGGTGGTCAGCGAAAGGTGCCCGAGCAGTCGCTGCTCTCGGAGCCCTTGGGCCCAGGTGTGCAGCCTGTTCACGGTCCCGGTGCCGGTGTCGGTCGGGGTGAGCAGGTGGATCCGCAGGTAGGGGTCGGAGTCGGGGTGCAGCAGGTCGCGGTGGCGGGTGAACCACCACCGGGACTCCTCAGGCAGGGCTTCGACCAGCTCCGGAAGGTGGTCGGTGAGGATCTCGTCGAACCGGTCCGGGTGAGCGAACAGGTCGACGGTGAGGACTCCGCTACCGGGGAGCTGGGGTACGGGGCGGGCAGCCGGCTTCGCGATGAACGGAGGCGTTGGGGTCTCCTCGCGGCGGTGCAGGGCGAAGACGAGTTCGTGTGGCCGTCCGGGCCACGAAGCTCCCTGTGGTGTCAGGTCTTCGCGCAGCTCTAGGTGGCCGTGGTGGGTGCGGCGCTGTTGCAGGAATTGCCGGTGGACCCGGTCGTCCAAATCCAGCGGGAGGCGTCGGTCCTGCTCGACCAGGACCACCCGCTCCGGGACCCGCCAGCGTTTGCACCAAGCGAGGAGTGCCCTGTCCCATTCCCCCTTGTCGACGGTTCGAAGGTCGGGGAGGCGCCACCGGGCCGGCGCCAGGACGGTGTTCCGGTAGCGGACACGAGGCAGGTAGGTGAGCCGGCTGGCGGCTCCGAAGTCGAAGGCACCGTAGAGGGCGTGGCGGGCGGTGGTGATCTCGGACAGGAACCGGGCCAGCGGAGGGGTCTGCGTTCCGGTCTCCAGGGCATGCGCGGTCTGGAGGTGCAGGCGTTGGCCTGTGGAGATGCGCAGCAGATAGAGGTGCTCGGCATCGGCGGTGACGCCCAGGTCGGCCGGATCGATCACGCCAGCATCGGAGCCCGGGTGCTGGGCCAAAGGCACCACGTGGGGCAGGAAGCGGGGAGTCCGGGTGATGTTGTCGTTGCGCCGTTTGCGGGGTGGGAAGGTCAGCTGTGCAGTGAGCACGTCCGGATCCGGATGGGTGTAGCTGTCAGCGACGAGCTGCTGTTCGTGCTCGGGCAACAGGTGGGCGAAGCGCCCCAGCAGGCTGCTGCCCGGGCGCGGGAGGCCGCCGACTTCGAGGGTGAAGTCGCCCTCGGCCAGGGCTCGTGCGGTGGGGGTGTGCAGGCGTACGCACATCTCGACCTGCGGAGGAAGGGTGGTCCTCTCCCCTACTGCTGGTCCCAGGCGGGCGATGAGGTCCTCGTCCAGAATGATCTCCCCGCTGCCCTGCACCGTGGCGTGCTGGACCAGGTCCAGGAAGAGGGCGTCGCGATCGGTGCTCAAGCGGGGTGAGCGTTTGCGGGCGGCACCGAGGTATCCAGCAGGCCAGCCCAGTCCGCTGTCTGCGACCAGCTCCAGCACCGGGACCACCGCACCTGGGCCGTAACTGCTGCGGAAGCGGTGGTGGTAGTCGCGCCAGTGCGGAGCTCCGAAGGGGTTGGGGGTGGCTCGGATAAGCGCATCGGCTGCTTTTTCGACGGCTCTCGGCACAGCCGGAGGAACCTGGAGGTGAGCATCCAGTCCCGTGTCAGCGATCACGGGAGTCGGGGTGACGTCGGTGAAGGAGCGCATCTGTACGGCCACTGGGGCGAGAGTCGGCCAGGAAGTGCTGGGCAGGGGGCCGGTCAGTTCCTTGTGTGCCGTGCGCAGGAAGTCGACCAGGTGGGCGATCTCTTCGATGTCGTGGGCGCCGACTCGGTCGAGTTCCCGACAGAGCTGGCTTAGAGCATCGGTGTGGGTCATGGGCGCCCACAGGCTGGTGTGCAGCAGGTGGCGGTCGATGAGTTGGTCCAGCAGTCCGGTGATGCGTTCGGGCCCTGCGGTGGGGAAGCCCGTGTTCAGGTGTTCGTGCAGACAGCTGTGGCGGATGGGGGTCCGTGCGGTGTCCAGTGCGTGGGCCACCGGTGCGCTGTAGCGGACGGAGACCTCGATGGGTGCGGCGAGGGGGGTGTGTCCGTCCGCGGACTGGCCCGGCACCACCAGTCGACCGCCGCGCACGTGGCCGGTGTTGTTGGCAACGACGTCCAGCCGTTCCACGAGAGCGGGGAACCGGTGGAGGTGGCCGATGATGTCGGCGACCCATTCGGCGTCGGCTCGCGCGACCATCCGGTGGTCGTCGCCCCACCGAACCGCAGGGACCTCGCCGACCGTGGCCGGTGCGACGCCGGCGAACAGACCGAACGGGGTGGGTCGCCGCCAGCGCAGGACGTAGGCCACCACGGAAAGGACCGTCGACCGAACTCGTTTGGGCCCAGTGACATCACCGGCCAGGACCTTGTCGATCTGAGTGCGCAGACCGGGGTTGGCCTGGTCTACAGCGTTGCGCACCTCAGTCCGCTCCCAGACGCGGGCAAGCCAACCTGTGGCCGAGGTGGAGTCCGGACCGTCGAACAGGTCCGTGGGGATGTCCAAGCCAGCGGGTGAAGTGCTCGCCCGCAGCAGGACCGGGCCCCGCCATCGGTAGGCGGGTGGCCTACCGGCCATCGTGTCCTCCCTCCGTGTCGTTGATGAGCCCAGAGTGCAGACGGCGGGTGCGCGGGCAGGGTCCCGTCACACCCGCCGTCTCCGGGCACGGGTCAGAGCGGGTCGCCGACGTAGCTGTTGCAGGCCGAGGCGGTGCCCTGGCAGGTGTTGCCGCACCCGTCGTTGGTGTTGCAGGTCAGCTTGCCGTTGGGGTGGGACGTCACCACGACCCGCACGTCCAGCGAGAACTCATCGTCCAGCACCGGGGACGGTGGCTCGGCCAGAGCCGTACCGCCGCTGGGGGAAGTCATCATGTGGATCACTCTCCTTCGTTTTCAGGGGGTGGAACCTGCCCCGAAGCGCCGTTGGACGGCTCGGGCCAGGAGAACGTCAGGCGGGTGTGCCGCTTGGTGACCACCAGCTCGTCGGGAAGTTCGCCGACAGGCGTCGAAGCCGGGTAGACGTCGATGCGGGGCCCCGGGCCGTGACGCTGACCGTGCGCCCATTCACGGATCCGCGCCGCGGCCTGCTCAGCGAGGGCCTGTGCAGTTGGCCCGAAGGCGTGCACCCCGTACTCCACGGATGCGTTGTCGCAGGTACGGCGTGTGACCAGGTAGGCGAAGTCGCCGCCGTCGACCGCGGCCATCGAGAAGCGGTGGTTGTCGGGCGCGACCAGGCCGGTGTCCAGGTCCGGGTCGAGGGCCATGGTGCAAAAGCCCGGCAATGTGGTCGCCAGATACAGCTGCAGACCGCCGATCAGCTCCCGAAGCGCGACCGTGGCCCCGGTCCACAGCTCGACCCTCGGCGTGCGCACCGCGTTGTCCAACAGGTGCGGGTCAGCGGGCACCTCGTCGTCGAAGCGCAGGGCGATCTCCTCGGTGCCGTTGACCAGTACCAAGGTCTCCCGGTGCTCCTCCTCGCCCTGTATGGGCACGAACCCGCACATCAGGACCGAGGTGGACGTCAGGTAGTCACCAGCCCTGACGAAGCCGATGGAGCGAGTCAGATTGCGCATCCGCAGCGGTACCACCAGCCGGCCGCCCTCGACCAACTGCTCGACCCACGCGCGCGGAATGTCCCAGGCCCCGGCCGTGACGATGACGGCGTCGAAGGGCGCGTGCTCGGCCAGCCCGTGCGCGGCGTCAGCGGTCACCACCCCCACCTGCGGGTAACCGTTGTCCTGGAGCAGCGCCCGGGCGCGGCCGCTGATCTGCGGGTCGATGTCGACGGTGGTGACCTCGCCGGAGGGGCCGACCAGTTCGGCGATCAGGGCGGCGTTGTAGCCTCCGCTGCCGATCTCCAGTACCCGGTGCCCGGGCTCGAGCTGGGCCTGTTGGAGCATCATCGCCTGAACCTGCGGGGCCGAGACCGAGCTGGTGGCCACGCCGTGCTCGTCGTGTTTGGTGACCACCGCGGTGAAGGGGTCGTAGGCCTCCTCCAGGCTGGCCTCGGGCGCGAAGCGGTGGCGCTGGACCGACCTCAACGCCAATTCCACCCCGGGTGCAAGGCTCTCGCCGCCCAGGGCCCCGGGTTCGCTGAGGGCGTCCACCATGGCGGTGCGTAGCTCGTCCGGAGACTTGACCGTCTCTCCGGTCGCGTCTGTTGTCACTGGGCCTCTCCCCGTTGGTTACTCGGCGAGAGCAGTTTCCCGTGGCAGCGTCCGCAGACCTATGCGCACGCGCATAATCTCCGTGTTCGATGTATGCGCAGTGTTCGATTCAGTGGGTTTCAACTGCGAATATCGATACATCCCGCGGTGGAGAACAAGTGCGGTGACGCGAGGGACAGCGGGAGTGGAACCCCCACATGCGACGAGGCGACGGGCGCGAGGTCTCGCAAGAAGGCGCACGTCACGCGCCAGCGCCGCACAGCCGTTAGTCCGTGCCTCCGGTGACCTGCTCCGCCACCGCGCTGAGTGCCTGCTGCCAAGGGAAGCTGTCGAAGACATCCCCGCCCTGCCCCGGGGGATGAGGCACGAACTCCCCCTCCCCCAACAGCACCCGGACCCCCTCCTCACGCAGGGAAGCAATACTGCGCCGGAACGGGAGTCGTTGAGCGTAGGCCGAGTTCACGAACGGCAGGACGACCAACGGGAGCCCGAGCCCGATCCCCTCGTTGAGGACGTCCAGGGCGTAGTTGTCAGCGGTGCCGTTGGCGAGCTTGTTGATCGTGTTGAAGCTCGCGGGGGCGACGATGACCGCGTCCGCCTTCGGGGAGCGCGGCATGCCCGGAGCCCGGTACTGGCTGCGTACCGGTCGGCCCGTGAGTTCCTTGACGGAACGAGGATCGAAGAAGTCCAGGGCAGTGGGGGTGGCGATCGCCTGGACTTTCCATCCCTGTTCCAGAGCTGGAGTGATGAGCCTGTCCACCTGCTCAGCCGGTCCAGCCGCGCAGACGACGACATAGAGGGTCTTGGGCTCGCTCACCAGGCAACACCCACGCGATCAGCCATGCTGGTGAGATCCCGCTTGAGGTGACCGGTGGAGCGTGCGCGCAGCTCTCGGATGAGTGAGTGGACCATCGGGCGTTCAGCCACTTCCTCCGGTGCCAGGTTCTCGGCGGCCATCAGGGCGGTGTGAGCCTGGCGTAGCTTGCCCCACTGCGTGAACGCCCGGGCCGTGTCCACGTGCAGGACCACCTTCCGTTCGGTCAACGCGACGTGTGACGGGTCGATGCCGCGCGCCTGGTGAATGGCCTGACCCGCATCGCCCAACTCCACCGCTGTGCTCACCCGGTGCAGGAGCACGTTGGTAGGGCCGAAAGCGGTCCATCGGTGGTTGTGGTCTCCGCCGAGCCGATTCGCAGTCTCCTGTGCTTCGTCCAAGAGGGACAGCGACTGGTCACGGCCCTCGTGCTTGGCTGCGGCGACGGCTCCGCTCAGCAGGAGAGAGCCGTACACCGACCGTGCGGCCGGAGCCGAGGACGCCTCGGCGCGTTCGACACCCTCTGCGGAGGCCACGGCGAGATCAGCGGCGGCCCGGTAGCGGCGTTCGCGCATGAATGCGCGCACGTACACCCTGCTACTGGAGCCGATCAGCACTGGATTCCGCGTGGCTTGCGCCGCCCTGAAGCTCCGGTCGGCGGCCAACCAGGCCAGCCCTCGTTCGTCGCACTTGAGCAACACACTCGCGCTGACGTGGTAAGTGGTTCGTACCGGGTCTGATGGAGGCTCTCAATCCTGGGAAGGATGAGAGACCTGGCAGCACCGAGGAAGTACCCCGATGAGCTGCGTGAACGCGCAACCAGGATGACCCTGGAAGCCCGCCGAGACCCAGCCACACGCGACGGGGCCATCGCCCGCACCGCCGACCAGCTCGGCATCAACCGCGAGACCCTGCGCAACTGGGTCAGCCAGGCCGAGATCGACACTGGAGACAGGCCCGGCACCACACGAATCGCAAAACGACTTGCGTCTTTGGAGCATCAGCAACTTCACGTTAATCGTTGCCGGGGAATATGTGTCCTGGTCGGTGGTCGTTGGTGGCCACCAGTCACTGACCGGGGCAGCGGCCCACCCTTTTTGCTACATCATGGCGGTTGAGCGCCAGACCCCCCGCTCCCGAGAGAAGTAAGGCCTGCTTCTCGGCCCACTCGTGCTCGGCAACGGCATTCCGGAGGGATCCATCCCTGGGACAGATCCATTTCCCGAGCACCCGGGCGAATCCTCGGCGGACCGATCACGAGGACGGGTAGGCGTGGGGCGCCGTCAGAGACGCGTCCAGCGTTGGAGCAGGGTCCCCTCGGACTCGATTAGCAGGCGCGGTACCAGCGACCGGTCCACGTCAGCACCAGCGGTGATGCGCTGTTGCGGACCGCCGGCCAGCATCGGGACGACGGTCAGGCAGAGTTCGTCGAGCAGGTCTGCCGCCACCACGTCGCGCAGCAGGTGGGGGCCGCCCTCGCACAGGATCCGCGACAGGCCGCGTTCGTGCAGTGCGGCCACCGCAGCAGGCAGATCCACCTCGGAATCTCCTGCGACGATCACCTGGTCCGGCCCAAGGGTCTCCTGGGCATGATCCAGTCCCTGGGCCCCGGCGCACGTCACCATGAGGAGCTGGCCCCGGTTGGGGTGGTCGGCGGCTAGAAGCGGCGGCACCTGGGCGCTGCGGCTGACCACAGCCAGGGCGGGCCAAGGGCCCCTCCCCTCGGCCAGGGCCTGCTCCCGGTGTGTGCCGGTGCGTGGCGAGACGCGCCGATAGCTCTCGGTCCGCGCGGTCCCCGCGCCGACCAGCACCAAGTCAGCGAGGTCGCGCAGAAGCGTGTAGACCACATGGTCAGCGTCCGTGTTGATCGACCCGCTCCGACCATCGGCGCCCGCCGCCGCGCCGTCCAGAGTCGTGACCATGTTGCCGCGCACCCAGGGACGGTCGGTGGTGTCGGGCCAGGCGTAGAGCCGCGCCAGCTCCTCCGCACCCAAGGTGTCGCCCGGCGCGGCAGCACCGGGGGCGACGTCGTTCAGGAGGAGCCGCACGACCACACCGCCACCAGGTACATGACCCCAAAGGGGTCGTCAGCGTACAGCAGCTTGGCCCGGACCGGTTCTGCAGTCTGGGCCGCTGCCGAGGCCATGACCTGCCAGGCGGCTCTCCCGGCCGCCATCAGTTCCGCAGCGAGGCCGGGGGGCAGGTGGAGCAGTGCCGCCGCGTCGCCCCTGGCCAGCGCGCGGCGCACGCCCTCGTCGAAGCCGAAGGAGCGCTCGTCCAGGTGGCCGGGGGCTTTCGCCCCTCGCCGGGCGCTGCCGTCGCCCATGACGAGCAGGGCGACCCGTTCGGGACGCGCTGCGATCCAGACGGCCAGGTCCTCCACCTGCCCGAGCGTGGCGTCCCAGGCCACCGTGACCGTCTCGACGGGGACCGCAGTACCATTGTCGTCGAGCAGGCGTCGAGCTACCCCCAGGCTGAGCGGCAGCGTCTCGTCCTGGCGTACCCGCTCACCGGTGCCACCGTAGGCGCGGACCGGCACGGGTCCGAGCCGGTGGCCGGATCTCACCTCGGCCCCGCCGACGACGAGCACCACGTCCGGGGAGTGTGCCAGCAGCGCGGACAGGGCCGACCCGCAGGCCTCGCGCAGCTCGGCGGCGACGTCCTGTCCGCCGGTCAGCTCCCGCAGGAGCAGCGGCGGGTGCGGGCACACCGCGGCACCCACGATCATGTAGTGCTCCTCACGCCAGCCCCCGAACCGTTCGAGCCGGTGGCCGCACACCCCTGATAGTGGCGACCATGTCCAGTACCTGCCGGGTCTCCACGACCTCGTGGACGCGGAAGACTTGAGCCCCGTGCCATGCCGACACAGCGGTCGCCGCGAGTGTGCCGGTTAGGCGCTCGGTGAGCGGGAGATCGAGAGTCTCGCCGACGAAGTCCTTGTTGGACAGGGACACCAGGACCGGCCACCGGGTCGCCACCATCTCGTCGAGTCGACGGGTCAGCTCCAGCGAGTGCCAGGTGTTCTTTCCGAAGTCGTGCGCGGGGTCGATGAGAACGGACCCGGGATCGACCCCCAGCGCGACCGCTCTCCGCGCCTGGGCCACGGTGGAGTCGATGGCATCGCGCACCACGTCCTCGTAGGCTATCCGGTGCGGCCGGGTGCGGGGCGTGACCCCGCCGGTGTGGGTGCACACCATGGCCATGTCGTACTTGGCGGCGACCTCGGCCAGCCCCGGGTCGTGCCCACCCCAGGCGTCGTTGAGCAGGTCGGCCCCAGCTTGGCAGACAGCCTCCCCCACCGAGGCCCGCCAGGTGTCCACGCTGATGACCAGATCGGGGAACTCGGCCCGGACCGCGGCGACGAAGTCGACGACGCGGCGCTTCTCCTCGTCTGCGTCGATCTCGTGGCCTGGAGCCGCCTTGATACCGCCGATGTCGACGATGTCGGCGCCCTCGTCCACCACCCGGCGCACACGCTCGAAGGCAGGACCGTCGTCCCAAGTGGCGCCCTTGTCGTAGAAGGAGTCAGGGGTGCGGTTGACGATCGCCATGACCAGCGCGGTGTCAGCGGCGTACTCCCTGCCGCGCAGCCTCAGCACCGGCCCACCGCCTCCTGGACTCCGTGGACCCGCGGCCCAGGATCGACCTTGCCCGCAGGCATGCGCTCGACGACGCTGACACTATTGGTGATCACGGCTCCTCCAGACCCGTACTGGCGTATCTCGACGTCGTCTCGGCCGTGTTCCAACCCGATCCGCCGGTCGGCGACGGCGAGCAGTTCGGTCGCCATGGAGCCGAGTCCGCGCAGGCCCTGGTGCCGGTGGGCCCGCCGCCCCATATCGACCTGGGCGATCGCGTCCACGCCACTGCGCAGGTGCGTGTCGACCAGGACGGCCAGCTCAACGCCGTAGCCGGTTGGGATCGGCAGGCTCTCGATGAGGTCACGCCGGATCGCCCACTCCCCGGACAGGGGCTGGATGACGCCCGCGAGCTCCGGCCAGCGCAGGGCGATGGTGGGCCGGGCGACCAGCTCGGTGGCCCTACCGCCCTCGGGCTCCGCGGTGGCCGGCGCTCCCGGCAGGTCGAGCACCCGGTCGTAGAAAGCCTTCACAAGCGAAACCTCGGGATCCGTGAGCACGGGGCCTAGCAGGCCGGACACGAAATGGGTGTCCCACTCGACCAAGTCGGCGTCCAGGAAGGCAACGATGTCACCGGAGGTGACGAAGAGGGACTTCCACACGGCCTCCCCTTTGCCCCGATGGTGACCGAGGTCGGGTCGCACGTCGAGGGTGCGGTGCACGGCGGCCCCGGCCTCCCGAGCCCGTGCACCGGTGCCGTCGGTGGAATCAGAGTCCATCACGACGATCTCGTCGACCAGGGGGTGCCTCTCCACGAGGTCTGCCCGGATCCGGGCGACGACGCCGCCCACGGTGGCCTCCTCGTCGCGGGCCGGTATCACCAGGCTGACCGTCACCCCCAGACGTGCCTTCAGCGCGACCAGGTCCTCCACGGACCAGTCCCACCACCGGTAGGTACGGTTTTCGAAGGACGTGATGCTCACAAAACCTCCCAGCGGCAAGCCTAGAGCACGCTCTCTTCCCCGACCCGGCAAGGTTCAACTGCCGGTGAAACGGGGTTCCCGCTTTTCCACGAAGGACCTCATTGCCTCCGTCGAGTCGGTGTCGCCGGGTCCGATCCCCAGGAACGTGGCCTCTTCGCGCCAAGTCTGCTGGATGCTCATGTCGAAGGCGTTGTTGATCTGCGACTTGATGTGCGAGATTCCGATCGTCGGACCGGACGCCAGGCGTTCCGCCCACTCCGTGGCGGTCGGGAGCACCTCGTCGTCGGGCACGCAGCGGTTCACCAGCCCCCACTCCTCGGCGCGTTCAGCGGACAGCGCGTCCCCGAACAGGGCGAGCTCCTTCGCCCGGACGGCGCTAAGGCTGCGTGTCAGCAGGTAGGCGCCACCCGCCTCCAGCGGCAGTCCGCGCCGGACGAACACCTCACAGAAGCGCGCGCTCCGACCCGCGATGACCGCGTCGCAGGCGAACGCGAAGTTGGCCCCGAACCCGTAGGCGGGGCCGGACACCGCGGCGACGATCGGCTTGGTGTTGGTCCACACCTTCTCGATGACGCGCCACCACCCGAACCTGAGTCCGTCCTCGCGTCTGACGTGCACTCCGTTACCGCGCCGGTACTCGGGGGGTGTATCGTGCACGTCCTCCTGACCAAGGTCAGCACCTGAGGAGAAGGCCCCGTCCGCCCCCGTGACGAGGCCGGCCCGGATGCCCGGGTCGAGGGATACCATGTCGAGAGCGTCGAGGAGAGCTCTGCGGAGGGGCCGGTCGACGGCGTTGCGCACGTGTGGCCGGTTCAGGATCAACAGGGCCACGCCGTTCTGGACCCCGAAGTCCAGCCCGAGTTCCTTCCACTCTTCCCTCTTGTGTTGCATGGGCGTCCTTTCGTAGATCCGACCCGACTCAGCTTCCGGCCCTGAGGAGCGCGGCAAGGCGCTGTCTGTGTCGGCGGGCGTCACCGAACTGGAACTGGAGCGTCTTGACCCTGCGCAGGTACAGGTGCGCCGGGTGTTCCCACGTGAACCCGATCCCGCCGAGGACCTGGATGGCGGTCTCGACGACCGCGGTGGCCGCCGTGGAGCTGTAGGCCTTGGCCACGGAGGCGGCTTCGTGCGCCTCCTCCCGCGACGTGTTCAGAGCGAGGCTAGCCGCCCGGACGGCGGCGCGTTGGGACTCGACCTGGACGAGCATCTCGGCGCACAGGTGCTTGACCGCCTGGAAGGAGCCGATGGGCCTGCCGAACTGCTCGCGGTTCCTGGCATGGTCCACGGCGAGTTCGAAGGCTCGCTCGCAGGCGCCCAGAGCCTCGGCGGCCGCGGAGACGGCACCGACGTCGAGCAGCCGCTCGGCACCGTCCCGGAAGTCGCCGCCCAGACGTTGGGCCGGGACTGCGCGAAACGTGACGCGGGCCTGTCGGCGCGTGCGGTCCAGGACGTCGAGGGCGACGGTCTCCACGCCCGGCCCGTCGGCCCCGACCTCGAAAAGCCCGATCCCGCCCGGGCTGTCCTCGGCCGTCACGAGCAGAGTGTCAGCTGACTGCGCGTTGATCACCGCGGTCTTCACCCCGGTGATCTCCCACCCTCGAGGCCCGTGCACGGCTCCGGCCCTCTTAGCCTCCGGAACGTCGTCTATGGCGAGCGCCAACCCGCCATCACCTCTGGCGACGGCGGGCAGGTGGCGCTCGCACGCGTCCCGGTCACCACTCGCAAGGAGTGCCGTCGGCACGAGCACGGCGGCGGAGAGCACCGGACCGTCGTAGAGGGCCCGGGCCGCTTCCTCCAACACGACGGCGCTCTCCACGTGGGTCAGACCCAAGCCGCCGTGGTGGTCCGGGACGAGCAGACCACCCACGCCCAGGCCGCCAGCCAACTTCCGCCAGACCCCGGGGTCGAACCCGGTACCGGCGTCGTCCGCCCCGGCGTGCGCTTCGAGGAAGGCGCGGACGCTGGAGCGGAACTCCGCTCGCTCGTCCCCTGAGAGGGTCGTCGGTGTCACGAGCGAGTCCGCGGGCTGCTGGACCATACGGTTCTCTCCTTGAGTCCGGCGCCGTCAGCGCGGCAGGCTGAGCACGCGCTCGGCGAGCAGGTTCTTGACGATCTGCGTGGTACCGGCGGCTATGGTCGTCGCGGGGGCGGTCAGGTAGACGTGAGCCGTTTCCCGGTCCGCGCCTAGGACCGCGTCGGCCCCCGAGATGTCGGTGAGGGTTCGGTCGAGTCGCTGGCTGGTCTCGCTCCAGACGAGCTTGATGATCGACTGTTCCGCGCCCGGCGCCTGGCCCACGTCGAGACGGTCGAGGAGGTCGCGACCGAGCATTCCGACCACTCGGGCCTCCACGTAGCGGGTGAGCATCTCGTCCCACTCCAGCGGTGACAGCTCTCTGCCGTCGCCGCCCGCGCTGTGAGTGAGCACGGCCTTCCTGGCGCGTTTCTCCACTCGACCCGCGAAGGCGGCCACGCCCGCGCGTTCGTGCCCCAGCGTCGTCATGGTCACGCGCCAGCCCTCGTTCACAGGGCCGAGCAATCTGTCCGCTGGGACTCGGACGTCGGTGAAGAAGACCTCGGCGAAGCCGGCATCCCCGTTGATCTGCCGGATGGGACGCACCTCGATGCCGGGTGAGTCCATGTCGACCAACAGAACCGAGATGCCCTTGTGCTTGGGGGCGTCCGGATCGGTCCGCGCCAGGAGCTGCATGTGGGTGGCCTGGAGCCCGTTGGAGGTCCACGTCTTCTGCCCGTTGACGACGAAATCCGCTCCGTCGCGGACTGCCCGGGTACGGAGAGAGGCCAGGTCGGAACCGGCCACGGGTTCGCTGAACCCCTGGCACCAGATCTCGTCGGTGGTGAGAATGCCTCGCAGGTGCTCCCGTTGCCGCTCGTCGCCCCACGCCCGCAGTGTGGGCCCGACGTTCTTCACCCCGAGCATGCCGGGAAGACGGGGCGCCCCGGCGTCCGCCAGGACGTCTTCGGCCGCGAGCGTGTCGCGTGTGCCCAGGCCCCGGCCGCCGTGTTCCTCGGGCCAGCCCGGCGCCGTCCACCGTCCCTGGGTCAAGATGCGCTGCCAAGCCAGGGCGGCTTCCCAGGAGTCGGTACGCCCAACCCACTCGACACGCCACCGAGGCAGGTGTTCGTCGACGAACACCTTCAGCTCGTCGATCGGTTCGCTCATGTGGACTCTCGCTTCAACGAAGGGGACCCGCGTGACAAAAATATATACCTGTTTATATTCTATGACACAATAGTTTCACTTCAGCGGACCAGGGAGCATCGGCACATGGGTCAAACGGACTTGGATCGCACAGCACCTGCCACTGTGCGGTTGAACGGGGCCGACGGCCTCCGGCTGACAGCGGATGTCTGGGGGCACAAGGGTGCCCCGAAGGTCCTCATGCTGCACGGCGGCGGACAGACACGGCACTCGTGGAAGGCCACGGGCGGCCTCCTCGCTCAGCAGGGCTTCCAAGTGGTCGCTCTGGACAGCCGGGGCCATGGCGACAGCGACTGGTCACCCCAAAAGCACTATGGGTTCGAGCGCAACCGCGACGACGTCCTGGCCGTCCTCGACCAGGTCGGCGGGCCCGTGATCATCATCGGGGCGAGCATGGGCGGCCTCACAGGCATCCTGGTCGCCGAGGAGGCGGGGCCGGAGCGCGTACGAGGACTCGCACTCGTCGACATCGTGCCCAGGTTCGAGACGCGGGGCGGCGACCGCGTCGGCGAGTTCATGCGCGGAGCACCCGAGGGGTTCTCTTCCCTCCAAGAGGCGGCCGACGCGATCGCGGCCTACCTCCCCCACCGGCCGCGCCCCAAGAGCACCGAGGGACTGCGCCGTAACCTGCGTCTTCGGGAGGACGGCCGGTGGCACTGGCACTGGGACCCGGCGATGATGGCCAACCCTCCCAAGGGCGATCCCATCGCGTACATGGCGTCGCTAGAGAAGAAGGCCAGTTCCCTGACGATCCCCGTCATGCTTCTCCACGGGAAGCTCTCGGACGTCGTGACCGACGAGGGCGTGGGGCGGTTCCGCGCAGCGGTGCCGGGCTTGGAGGTCGTCAGTCTGCCCGGAGTCGCGCACACAGCCGCGGGGGACGACAACGACGCCTTCACCAGAGCCGTGGAGGACTTCTGCGCCCGCCTGCTCGGCACCGACCGCACCCGCCCGTCCTAGGGTTGGACCACGAACTTACGGAAGGGGCGGTTCCTTGACCCGGTTGCCGTATCTGAGCCCCGCGGACCTGGCCGACGGCGCGCTCGGCGCGGAGCTCACGCCTCACGGCGGTGTCGAAAGACCCGTGGCCGTCGTTGACCTGGACCGTGTCCAAGGCTGGGGCGTCGCGGTGATCGAGGCCGCACGTGAAGCAGCCGCCACCAGTGACTGTCTCCTCGTGGGCCTCACCCGACGAGCCACCGCGTGGGCACCCGAGCTCACCGACGCGCTGGCCCTCACGCTCACCGCGCCCAACGCAACGGGTGGTCCGGATCCACGCCCCCTCGTGGCCGTCCCCGACCCCGAGGAGGCTCTCGACGTGCTGGCCCGGTCGGTCGCGGGATCCCCCGTCGCCGCGCTCACGGTGGCCGGACTGCTGCGCCTGACTGCCCGGCTACCGGTGCGCGAGGGCCTCGTGGCGGAGTCTCTGGCCTACTCGACCCTGCTGGCCGGACCCGAGTTCCGGAGCTGGCGGGCACGCACACCGAGTCGGCCCCCCATACCAGTCGACGATCCCGTCCTGCTGTCCAGGGACCGAGACACCCTGCGTGTGGCGTTGAACCATCCCCAACGGCACAACGCCTTCGGCCGGGACATGCGCGACGGCATCGTCGAGGCGATGCGCCTGCCCGCGCTGGATCCGACGATCACGCGGGTCGAGCTCACCGGCAACGGAAGGTCGTTCTGCAGCGGAGGGGACCTCGACGAGTTCGGCACGGCTCCGGACACCGCGTCGGCACACCTGGTCCGGCTCCACCGGAACGCGGGAGCGGCGATCCACCGGTGCGCCGACCGAGTCACGGCCACCGTGCACGGGGCGTGCATCGGCGCAGGGATCGAGGTCCCCGCATTCGCTGGCCGGATCGAAGCCAGGCCAGACGCCTACTTCCAACTTCCCGAGCTGCGCATGGGCCTGCTCCCCGGTGCTGGCGGCACAGTGAGCATCACTCGCCGGATCGGCCGCTGGCGCGCCGCCTACCTCGCGCTCAGCGGCGCGCGGTTGGACGCCGACACGGCCCTGAGGTGGGGGCTGGTCGATGCCAAGGTCTGACCGAAGCACCCCCGTGAACGGCAGCGGGCCCCCAGCGGTCACCGTGCTCGGCGACGGCCCGACCGCCGACCATGCCCGTGACCTGCTGGCCGGTCTGGGCGCGGAAAACCTCCCGGATCCGGGCGCAAGCCGTTCCCGGGCGACGAGCCTGGACCTCTCGCGGGCACCGAGCGCGCTCCGGGACTGGGCGGACTCCGGGGCCATGGCGCTGAGCGGCCCCCGGGAAGGACCGCCCGTGGCCGCCCCCGGATGTCCGGCCAGCGCGTTCCGGGCGGCCCTGGCACTCTTCTCCCTGCTGACCGAGATGCGTACCGGTGCCCGGATCGGTCTGTCCGGTGCCCGGTTGCTCGGCGAACGGGCCTCGCTGGTCGGACTCGCCCGACGCGGCCCATGGTCCTGCGGCGGTGCATTCCGCGCACTGCCCACCGCCGACGGTTGGTGGGCGATCTCCCTTCCTCGTGCCCACGACCTCGAGCTCATCCCGGCGCTAGTCGAACGACGGGTGCACGGGGACTGGGACACTCTGGCGAACTGGTCCCGGGAGCGCACCGCGGCCGAAGCCTCCGAACGCGCGCAGACACTCGGACTGGCCGCCGCTGTGGTCCCCGCCGAGCCCGGCGCCGCCGACGACGAACAGGCCCGGCACCGACGCGCGCACTCTGGAGCCGCGTCCCCGCTAAGCCTCGGCGCTCCCGGTGGCCCACGGCCCCTTGGCCGGCACGCGCCGGTGGTCGTGGACCTGACCTCCCTGTGGGCGGGGCCGCTCTGCGCCCACCTACTGGGGCTGGCCGGAGCCGACATCGTCAAGGTCGAGAGCACTCGGCGCCCGGACGGAGCCCGTGGCGGCTCACGCGACTTCTACGACCTCCTGCACCGCGGTCACGCGTCCGTGGCCCTCGACCTGGCCTCGGAGGAGGGCAGGTCAGCGCTCCGGCGGCTCGTCGCTGCGGCCGACGTCGTCCTGGAGGCGTCCCGGCCCCGCGCGCTGCGGCAGATGGGGATCGTGGCCGAGGAAGCCGTCGAGCGGGGGACCATTTGGACGAGCATCACCGCGTATGGGCGTTCCGGCCCGTGGTCCAACCGCGTGGGGTTCGGTGACGACGTGGCCGCCGCCGCGGGCCTGGTGTCCCGCGACGGTCCGGTCCCCCTCCCCTGCGGTGACGCGCTCACCGATCCTCTGACCGGTGCGCACGCCGCGGTGGCCACGGCCACCGCGCTGCTCGGAGACCGGGGGAGGCTGATCGACGTCTCCATGCGCGAGGTCGCCGTCAGCGCGGCTCGCGGCGCCGCCGAACCGCACGACGTCCGCCGGAGCCGGGACGGCTGGACGGTGGAGACGGCGGAGGCCACCTTCCCCGTGGAGCGGCCGCGGCACCGCCCACCGGGCCCGCCAGCCGCCCCGCTCGGCGCGGACACTGCGGCCACGCTCACGCGGCTCGGTGCGGCGTGAGTCTGCTGATCCTCGGCGCCGAGGTCGAGGGCCGCCCTTGCGACGTCCGGGTCCAGGACGGCAGGGTGGCCGAGATCGCCAGCGGCCTGCGCCCCGGAAAAGGCGAGGAGGTGATCACCGCTCGCGGTGGCGCACTGCTGCCCGGGCTACACGATCACCACATCCACCTGCTCGCGCTCGCCGCGGCGGCGGGTTCAGTGGACTGCGGGCCGCCACGGGTCACCGGCCGGGAACAGCTGCGCGAGGCCCTGCGCTCCGCCGCCGCTGCCTCCCCCGCCGACACCTGGCTGCGCGGCACCGGTTACCACGAGTCCGTGGCCGGTCTGCTCGACCGAGACGCCTTGGACGCGATGGTGCCCGAGCGGCCCGTCCGCGTCCAGCACCGCGGCGGCGCCGTGTGGATGCTCAACTCCCGCGCGCTCGACGAGCTCGGCTCGGAACTGAGCTACTCGGCCGACGTCGAACGGGACGCACGCGGCGCTCCGACCGGGAGGCTGTTCCGCTACGACACACGCTTGCGCGCCGCGGTCGGTGGCACCTCCCCCGACCTCGGCGCGGTCGGGACCCGGCTGAACGGCTTGGGGATCACCGGGGTGACCGACGCGACCCCTGACCTCGGCACGATGGGGCTGGGGCTCCTCGCCGCGGCCGTGGCCGACCGGCGTCTGGCGCTCCGCGTCCTGTCGCTGGGGGCGGACGTCGGCGTCCGGCTTCCCCCTGGGCTCGTCCTGGGGCCCCGCAAACTCCTGTTGCGCGATCACGACCTGCCGGGGTTGGACGAGCTCACGGGCGAGGTCGAGGCAGCGCACCGCGTGGGGCGCCCGGTGGCCGTGCACTGCGTGACCCGGGAATCCCTCCTGCTCACGCTGGCGGCGATCGATGCTGTGGGCGCCCTGCGGGGCGACCGGGTGGAGCACGCGGCGGTGGTCCCGCCGGAGGTCGGCGACCGGATCCGCCGGATAGGACTGCGGGTGGTGACCCAGCCCAGTTTCGTCACCGACCGCGGCGAAGACTACCTGAGGGAGGTCGATCCCTACGACCACGACCACCTGTACCCGTACGCCACGCTGCTCGCCTCGGGCGTACGGGTGGCGCCCTCCGGTGACGCCCCGTTCGGGGACCCCGACCCCTGGCGGAACATGGCGTGCGCGGCGTCCCGCACAACCACTGCGGGGACCGTGGTGGGTCCGCACGAACGCGTCCCGGCCCGCACCGTCCTCGACGGTTACCTGAGTCCTCTGGAAACCCCCGGATCGGCGCCCCGACGGGTCGCCGTGGGTGCCCCCGCCGACCTCTGCCTGCTGGGCGCGCCCTTGGCCGAGGTCCTGGCCGAGCCCACGGCGGAGCACGTCCGCGCGGTCGTCAGCTCCGGAGTGGTTACACGACCGCGGGAGCGGACCCGCCCAGGGTCGGATCCGCTTCCGCGGTGACGCCGTCAGACCGCCTGGTGCTCCGCGGTCAGCTGGGTGAGCACCCGGCGGCGCACCAGCTTGCCCGTCTCTGTCCGGGGCAGCTCGTCCCAGTAGGCGATGCGGTCCGGGGTCTTGCTCCCTCGAAGCGCGGCCCGGACGAAGGCGCGCAACTCCTCGCTGTCCACCTCGTGCCGGGGCCGGGTGACCACCACAGCCTCGATCCGCTGACCCCACTCCTCGTCGGGCACACCCACTACGGCGACGTCCAGAACCGCCACGTGCCGCAGCAAAACGTCCTCGATCTCCGCCGGGGCGATGTTCTCCCCGCCCCGGATGATGGTGTCGTCGAGGCGCCCACCGATGAAGAGGTAGCCTTCGTCATCGACGAAACCCATGTCCCGGGTGTCGAAGAATCCGTCCTCGTCGACGGCCCGGCCCTTCCCCGCGTACTCGGCAGAGACCTGCTCCCCGCGCACGCAGATGCGGCCCGGAACGCCGGGGACCACGACCTTTCCCTGGTCGTCCCGGATCTGCAGCTCCACGCTCGGCAGAGGCCTGCCCACGGAAGAGAGCCTGGCGCGCACGACGGGGTCCTCACTCTCCAGGGACCTGCGGTGGTCCTCGGGCCCCAGGACCGCGATCGTGGAGCTGGTCTCGGTGAGCCCGTAGGCGTTGACGAAGTCGACGTCGGGCCACATCCGCAGTGCTCGTTCGATGACGGAGGCCGCCATAGGAGCACCTCCGTAGGCCAGGGAGCCCAGGTCGGGGAGTTCCTTGTCCGCGTCGGACTCGACGATGCGCGAAAGCATGGTCGGAACGACGAGAGCGTTGGTGACGCCCTCCCGGCGGGCCAGGTCGAGCCACTCCTCCGGAGTGAACCGCTCCAACACCATGAAGCGGCGGCCCGCGTAGAGGTTGGTGATCACGTTGGCGACCGCGGCGATGTGGTACGGGGGAACGCTCACCAGTGCCGCGTCCTCGGGCGCGGCGGCGGCGAACTCGACCGAACTGAGCACGTAGGACACGAGATTCTCGTGGCGCAGCAGCACGCCCTTGGGCGCCGACGTGGTGCCGCTCGTGTAGATAACGACCGCGGGGGCGTCGGTGTCGGTCTGTTCCGCGCGCGGGGCGGGGCTCCGGGTGTTCTCGACCCACTGCTCGGGGGTCTGGGTCGACAGACCGGCGCGTTCCAGGATCGCCGTCTTGCCCGCTTCGGCGATACCGAGCGCTCCGGAATGGTTGGCCAGCAGGGCGTCGAGTTGTTCGGCGCCGAGCCGGTAGTTCAACGGTACCAAGGGGACGCCGGCGTAAGCCGCGGCGAACATGGCGACGGGAAAGGCGGGACCGTTGACCGCGAGGTAGACCACCGCGTCCGCCTTGGCCTCGCGGATCGCGGCGGCACCCTCCATCGCCATCTCCCGCAGCCGGGCCGCGGTGAGACCGCCCTCCCGAGTGCCGATGAGGACACGGTCACCGAAACCCTCCGCAGCCATGTCGAGCAACATCGTCAGCTTCATGAGCACACTCCTGTCCGCACAGGTACCCCTAGTCCGACGCAGGCAGAGGCTTGGTGTCCTTGACCGAGAGCGGCGTACCCTCCACGGCCAGGGACGCCTCTCCTGGCTTGGTGCAGAGCAACTCGATACTGTCGGCCTCGTTCACGTAGCGCTTACCCAGCTGCGTTCCACCCAGATGTTCCGGGTGAGCTTCGGCCGAGGCGACCGCGCCCGCCTCCTTGGCGTCGACCATGGCCACTCCGCCGCACGTCACGGAAACGTCCGTGTCAAGCGCTCGCACCACGATGACGGCTGTCTGGTCGACGGCACTGGTCAGGGCCTGTCCGACACCCAGCTTCACAATGACCCCCTTCTCGTCGCCACCTGCACGACGACTCGAACACACTGGCAGCTCATGGTTGAAATCTACCAACATAGCGCTTTAAAAGATAGATGATTGATCTGTTTAGCGACCTCGCCAGACTGGCGGCCGCTTCTCTGCGAAGGCTGCTGCACCTTCCTTGGCGTCCTCGGATTCAAAGACGGGCCGCATGACCTCCGATTGCTCCCGCCATCCCTCTTCGAGACTCCAGTCCGCGCTGGCACGGGAGATCTGTTTGGTCGCGACCATCGCCAACGGACCGTTGGCCTCCAGGGTCGCGGCGAGTTCGAGTGCCCCCTCGATCGCACCGCCTTCGGGGGTAAGCCGGTTGACCAGGCCGACATCGGCGGCGCGCCGGGCGCCGATCGGGTCACCGGTGAGCAGGAGTTCCAGCGCGACCGCGTACGGCACCCGACGGGGCAGCAGCAGCGCGGCGCCACCGCCCGCCACCAGCGAACGCTTCACCTCCGGGACACCGAACATGGCCGTTTCGGCCGCCACCACCAGGTCACAAGCGAGCAGGAGCTCGAACCCCCCGGCCAGCGCCCAGCCCTCGACCGCACCGATGAGCGGCTTGCGCGGCGGCGTGATGGTGATGCCCGCCAGGCCCCTGCCCTCGATCGCGGGACTCTCACCCTTCAGGAACGCCTTCAAGTCCATCCCGGAGGAGAAGGTTCCCCCGGCACCGGTCAACACACCCACACGCAGGTGGTCCGAGGCGTCCAACTCGTCCGCGGCCTCGGCGATCCGGCGCCCGGCGGCGGCGTTCAGCGCATTCCGGGATTCAGGCCTGTTGATCATGATGACCTGGACACCGTTGCGCTGTTCAACCAGAACCTCGTCTGCCACTTACCTCTCCCTTGATCAGCGGGCGACCAGGAGGACCACCCTTGCGAGAGAGTAACACAATGAGTTTAATAATTAAATTCCCATCCTGGCTTTACCCGAACACGGACGGCAAAAGCCCTCGGCGCCTTCTCCTCGCATCACGTGATGCGAGGAGAAGGCGCCGAGGGCTCCGTTAGCAGGGACCTCCGAGAACGGAGGGTCAGTGGCCGCCGTAGATGTCAACGAGCGTCTTGGCGCGGTGCGTGCGCAGCGTCCGCTTCTGGATCGCCTGCATGCGCTCACCCCAGAACTCGGCCGCCTCGTCGCTCTTTCCCTCGCGCACCAGACCCATGGCCTTGTCGATCACCTTGAGGGTCGCTTCGAGATCGCCGTTGTCCTCGGTGAGCGCGTCGACGAGCTCCTTGTGCACGACCTCGGTCAGAGTGCCGTACAGCAGTGCCAGGGTCTTGTTGCCGGCGCACTCGAACAACGTGACATAGAACCTCGTCCAGATCTGCGCGCGAACCTCCGGCTCGGCCTCCAGCCCCTCGAGCTCCCGCAGGATGGACATCAGCTTGCGGGTGGCTGTGGCCCTGTTCCGCCGCTGGGCGAGCAGGCGAATGGCGAGCGGCTCGATCAGCGCGCGGGCCTCGTACACATCCTTGAGCATGACACCGTCGAACTGCATCATCAGTCCCAGGTACCGAGCCGCCACCGTCACGTCCGGACGCGAGGCCCGCGCGCCTCCGCGCGAACCGCGCCTGACCGTGATGAGGCGTTCCGACTCCAGGACACGGAAGGCCTCACGCAACGAGGGCCGGGACACCCCGAACTGGGCCATCAGCTCGGACTCGGAGGGCAGTGCGCCACCCTCGGGGATCTCGCCGCTGACGATCTGGCCTCGAATCACCTGAGCGACGACCTCGGCCGTCTTCGGAACACGGACGTGCTCCGTGGCGACCATGCTTGACGTCTGTGGCACGGGGCCACCCCTTCACCGTGGATTCAGTCAATCCTCTACTGTTTATCAATCCTACTGTACAGTACAATGATTGAATGAACTGATCCCCGCATGAGGTGCCCGTCGTCATACTCACCCCGGCTCAGAGCACAGCATGAGCACCGGCGCCGGGTCCATCCGTAGCACCTCGGAGAGCTCCACCCGGCGGTCCTGGGTCGCGGCCCCGAGTTCGGCCATCACCGCACCCACGTCGTCGGCCTCCACCTGGTAGGCATTGACGAAGCGGGCCTTGCTGGGCGCCAGTTCCACTTGTTCCTCGGGAATCGCGAAACGCGCCCCGCTCACCACCCCTTTCACGTGTTCGACGACCTGCGGAATGTGCACTTCGTCGCACCAGCGACCGAACTCCGCGTCGTCCGTTGTAGCCGACGGACTGGAGAACGCAAGTAGCAGCGCACGAGCCATGGTGTTTCCCTTCGTTTTCAACGGGTGCCGGAGCGCGCCCGTAGGTTGGTCTGCCCTCTGCCGGCGAGATCTTCGACAAGAGCCGGCAGCATAGCCTCGTCCAAGCGCCGAGAACGATCTCCCGGCACCGCCTGCCGCAGCGCCGCCCCCAGCGTCGCCCGCACGGAACCGACCGCCGACGCCCCGTACTCGCCGAGCACCCCGTCGACGAGCCTCAGCCTTTCCAGCTCCGGAGCGGTCACCCGCAGGGACCGGGCCGCCTCCGCCGCCCGGTCCGGGGTCCGCCACAGGATCACCGAGGCGGCCTCCGGCGCGATGACCGAGAAGACAGCCCCCTCCAGCATGTAGAGGCGGTCGGTGTAGGCCAGTGCTACGGCACCGCCACTGCCGCCTTCCCCCACGACGAGGGATACGCTGGATGTCGAGAGGTCCGCGAGATCCCGCAGCGTCCGGGCGATCTCACCCGCCACCCCTCCGGCCTCCGCCTCGGGTCCCGGCTCGGCACCGGGCGTGTCCACAAGTGTCAGGACAGGCAGCCCGAGCCTGTCGGCCATGCGGATGGCGCGCTGAGCCAGGCGGAACGCCTCCGGCCCCTGCCTTCCGACCGCCCCCTCGGAGTGCCGGTCCATCGCCACCACCACAGCGCGGACACCGTCGACGACCGCCAGGCCAGCGCGCACGGTGCGGTCGGCCCCGCCCAGGTCCAGCCAGGACGAGCACAGCGCCGCCGCCCACTCCAGGCCGGAGGGTCGACGCCGGGCTCGCGCTCGGAGCACGGTCCGGTACGCCCTGCCGGGCACACTCCGGTTCCTGGACTCGGCGGACGCCGGGGGCCGCCCCGGCGGGAGCAGGAGTCCGCGTTCAGCCGCCCCCAAGGCGACAGCAACCCAGGACTCGTGCTTCTCGGCGTCCTCGACATGGTCGACGAGCCCGGCGGCCAGAGCGCTCTCGGCGGTGTTGCTCCCCGGCGGGGGCGCCGCCCCGGTCACGTGTTCGACCACTCTGGGGCCGCCGAAGCCGATCGTGGCTCCGGACTCGGCGATCCGCAGATCCGTCAACGATGCGTAGGAGGCGTACACTCCGCCCGTCGTCGGCGAACGGAAGCTGGCCACCGAGAGGAGTCCCGCCCTGGAGTGGGCGGAGGCGGCGGCCGCGGTGCGGCCCATCTGGACGAGGGAGAGCATCCCCTCCTGCATGCGGGCGCCACCGGTCCGAACGACCGCCAGGAGCGGCAGCCGGGCGTCAATCGCGCGGTGGTACGCCCGTGCGACCTTCTCCCCCGCCACGACACCCATCGACCCCCCGAAGACGTCGAACTGGCTCTCGACGATCGCACAGGGAACCCCGCCTATCCGAATGAGGCCCGTACGCACGGACTCGCGGTCCAAAGGGGGAACGTAGGAGGGAAAGTCGAGCGGGTCGGCCGAGACCAGTCCCGTGTCCCACTCCCTCAACGGGGTGCCCATGGAGAAACCTGGCGCCACAGCTACCACCTGTCCGAGCCTGCCCGGGAGACACTCCGGTCATCCTGGGGCGCGTGTCCAATCTGGCGCTCAGGAAATCAGATCATTTTACTGATTGCAATCTTTTCTCTCTCATAGAGGCATCACTCCAGGGTGCACCCCCGCGCACCTACCATCCTGCCCCGCCCCGGACCTGGCGCTCGTCAAACGATGTTGGACCGACCCCTTGTGCTGTCCGTGTGACAAAGTTAACCTCTCTTTCATCTAACTCTTTCAGCTAAAGGTCGACAGGGAGTTGTCATGCCGCTGCAACCATGGATGAATATGTTCTCCACGGACGACCACCTCATCGAGCACCCCCGGGTGTGGCAGGACCGACTGCCCAAGCGGTTCCAGGAGGCGGGCCCCCGCATTGTGGAAGACCCCCGTGAGGACGGCCCGCCCGCCCAGGTCTGGCAGTACGAGGGTGGCCGGTACCCCAACATCGGATTGAACGCAGTCGCCGGTAAGAAGCCCGAGGAGTACGGCGTCGACCCCATCCGGTTCGACGAGATGATCCCGGGCTGCTATGACCCCAAAGCGCGCCTCAAGGACATGGACCTCGACGGGGTCTACGGTGCGCTGTGTTTCCCCAGCTTCGCCCGGTTCAGCGGGACTATGTTCATGGGCGGGGAGGACAAGGAGCTCGCGCTCCTGTGCACCCAGGCCTACAACGACTTCGTCATCGACGAGTGGAGTGCGGCCGACCCAGACAGGCTGCCCCCGGTGATCATCCTGCCGATGTGGGACGCCGAGGCCTCCGTCGCCGAGATCCACCGGACCGCCGCCAAGGGCGCCAAGGCGATCTCGTTTCCCGAGAACACCGTCCCGCTAGGCCTTCCGTCCTTCCACACCGACCACTGGGACGGGGTCTTCGCGGCGGCGTCCGAGACTGGCATGCCGCTCGCGATGCACTTCGGCAGCTCCGGTAAGCCGCCAGAAATCGCTCCCGAGGCGCCCTTCGCTGTGATGATCACCCTGTACGGGTGCAACTCCATGTCCGCGGTGACGGAGTTGATGTTCTCACCCGTCTTCCACAAGTTCCCCGACCTCAAGGTCGGCCTCTCCGAGGGCGGCATCGGCTGGGTCCCCTACATCACCGAGCGCGCGGACTTCGTCTGGGAGCGGCACCGCCACTACCAGAACGTCAACCAGACGGTCCCCCCGTCGGAGCTGTTCCGCAAGCACGTCCACGGCTGCTTCATCTCCGACGAATACGGCGTGAAGAACCGGCACGATATCGGAATCGACAACATCACCTGGGAGTGCGACTACCCGCACTCCGACTCGAACTGGCCGCACAGCCGCAAGATCGCCGAGGACGTCTTCCGTGACGTACCGGACGACGAGGTGCACAAGATGGTCGAGCTGAACACGCGTCGGCTCTACAACCTCCCCGACCGCACTCACGTATGAGCGTCGACGGCACGAGAGAGCCAGAGAGGAGACCACGATGGCCGAGCAGCCGATCGACGCCGATGACTGGACCGAACAGGACCTCCTGACCCGTTCCGAGGCCTCGGGACGCTTGAAGGAGGCCGTAGCCGAAGCGGAGGCCGAGCTGGCGGAGGCCAGGAAGCAGTCTGCGCCGGACCCCGCGGTCGTCGACGCACTCCAGGGGCGCCTCGACGACCTGCGTGAGGCCCTGCCCCTCCACAGCGAGAGCGCGGCCACTGCCTGATCCCACCGGGGGAGCCGGATACCCGGGTCTGGCCAGCGGAGCCCTTGAGCCCAGCTGGCCAGACCCGTCAACCCCGGCAGAAGAGAGAGCCTCATGAGCACGAATCCGATATCCGCTTCGGTGGACACAGCGCGCCTCGCGCGTTGGATGGACGAACAAGGGCTACCCGGCCGGAACCAGGAGCCGGGGCTGGATCGTCTGGACGGCGGATCCCAGAACGAGCTGTTCGTGGTCTCCCGCGGCGGCTCCCAGAGCGTGCTGCGCATGCCGCCCCAGGGGGCCTCCTCCGGGCGCCGCAAGGAACTGCTGCGGGAACTGAGGGTCCTACGCGCCCTCAAGGGAACCGACGCCCCGCACGCGGAACTGGTCGCCGGGTGCGAGGACCCCGACGTCCTGGGCGTCCCCTTCTACCTCATGGAGAGGATCGACGGCTGGTCCCCCATGGGCGGCTGGCCCGAACCGTACGCGAGCGACCCCGAGATACGCGGGAAGCTGGCCTTCGCCCTGGTCGACGGTGCCGCCCGACTCGCCAGCGTGGACTGGCGCGCCCGAGGGCTCGAGGGGTTCGGGCGACCCGAGAGGTTCCACGAACGACAGGTTGACCGCTGGCTGTCCCACCTGGAGCGGTTCCGCTTCCGGGACCTGCCCGGACTGGATGAGGCCTCCGCGTGGCTGCGCCGCAACCGGCCGCGGAACTGGGAGCCCGGCATCATGCACGGCGACTTCCAGTTCGCCAACGTCATGTTCACCCACGACGTGCCCGCGCGGCTCGCGGCGATCATCGACTGGGAGATGACCACCGTCGGCGACCCGCTCCTCGACCTGGGTTGGGCCCTCATCGCCTGGCCCCCCGAAGGCGCCGACATGGAGCACGCTCAGTACCTCGACCTCACCGGCATGCCACAGCGCGAGGAGTTGCTGGCTCACTACGAGAAGGTGAGCGGCCGGTCCACCGAGGACATCGACTACTACGTGGTGCTCGCCCGGTGGAAGCTCGCGATCGTTCTGGAGGGCGGGTACGCGCGCTTCGTCGCGGGCGACCCCGTCGACCCCAAGGTCGAGAACTTCGGCCCCCTCGTCCTGGAACTGATGCGCAAGGCAGCCGAGCTGGGCACCGCGCTGGATTCGGTGGGGAAGTGACATGGGCTACGCCGAAGAAATGTTCGACCTCACCGACCGGGTCGTGCTGGTCACCGGGGGCAGCCGCGGGCTCGGTCGGGAGATGGTCCTGGCCTGTGCCCGCATGGGCGCCGACGTCGTGGTGGCCAGCCGAAACCTGGAGTCCTGCGAGATCGTGGCCAAGGAGGTGGAGGAGACCACCGGACGCGCGGCCCTTCCCCACGCGGTCCACGTCGGACGCTGGGACGAACTTCCCGGCTTGGTCGAGGCCGTGTACGAGCGCTTCGGACGACTCGACGTCCTCATCAACAACGCGGGCATGTCACCCCTCTACGAGAGCCTCACGGACGTTCCGGAAAAGCTCTTCGACTCCGTCGTCAACCTCAACCTCAAGGGGCCGTTCCGGCTGAGTGCGCTCGCGGGTGAACGCATGGTCGCCGCCAAGGGCGGGTCGATCATCAACGTCAGCTCCACCGGTTCCCTGCGTTCCGTGGAGAGCATCATCCCCTATGCCGCCGCGAAGGCGGGCCTCAACTCGCTCACCGACGGGTTCGCCCAAGCCCTCGGCCCCACCGTCCGGGTCAACACCCTGATGTCGGGGACCATGTTCACCGACGTGTCGAAATCGTGGGACATGCGGAGCTTCAACCACAGCATCAAGCGCATCGCCCTGGAACGGGGCGGGGAGCCCCACGAGGTCGTCGGGGCCGCGCTCTATCTCGCCTCCGACGCCTCTTCCTACACCACCGGGGCCACGATCCGGGTCGACGGAGGTATCCCCTGACCCGGACCCCATCCCCGCCCGACACATCACAGGAGCCGCTCCCATGCCGTGGGATTTCAGTACTGACCCCGAATTCCAGGAACTACTCGACTGGGCCGACGCGTTCGTCCGCGAGGAGGTCTCCCGTCTGGACCTGTTGTGGCCACACGACGTCTACAAGCCTCTCACTGAACAGCAGCGCTCCGTCGTCGCGCCGCTGAAGCAGGAGGTGCGCGACCGGGGCCTGTGGGCCTGCCACCTCAGCCCCGAGCTGGGTGGCAAGGGCTACGGTCAAGTCAAGTTGGCCCAGCTCAACGAGATCCTCGGCCGGTCACTGTGGGCGCCGCGGATCTTCGGCACCCAGGCGCCCGACACGGGCAACGCGGAGATCATCGCGCATTACGGGACCCAGGACCAGCAGGACGCCTACCTCACTCCCCTGTTGGAAGGGGAAATCGTCTCCTGTTTCTCCATGACCGAGCCCCAGGGAGGCGCGGACCCCGGTGTCTTCACCACAAGAGCCGAGAGGGACGGCGCCGACTGGGTGATCAACGGGGAGAAACTCTTCTCTTCCAACGCCCGATGGGCCGAGTTCCTCATCGTCATGGCCGTCACCGATCCCGAGGCCGACACCCGTCGGCGCATGTCGATGTTCCTGGTGCCGGCTGACACCCCCGGGATCGAGATCGTGCGGAACATGGCCACCTGGGGGGAACCGGAGGAGGAGGCCTCGCACGCGCTGGTGGCCTACAAGGACGTGCGGGTGTCGGCGGACGCGCTCCTGGGCGCCGAGGGTGACGCCTTCGGTGTCGCACAGACCAGGTTGGGGGGCGGGCGCGTCCACCACGCCATGCGCAGTGTCGGTCTGGCGCAGTACGGGCTGGACATGATGGCCGAGCGTGCCCTGTCGCGCCGCACCAAGGAGGGTCGGCTGGCGGACAAGCAGTTGGTCCAAGGCTTCCTCGCCGACTCCTATTCCGAGATCCAGCAGTTCCGGCTGCTGGTCATGTACACAGCCTGGCAGATCGACCGTCACAACGACTACCAGCGGGTACGCAAGGACATCGCTGCCATCAAGGCCCGGACGCCGCGGGTGCTGCACGAGGTGGCCCAGCGGGCGGTCCAGGTCCACGGAGCGCTGGGCGTCACCACCGAGATGCCACTGATGCGGATGATCGGGACGGCCCAGTCGTTGGCGCTGGCCGACGGCCCCACGGAGGTGCACCAGCTGACGGTCGCGCGGCAACTGCTGCGGGACTACAAGCCCGCGGACGGCGCATGGCCCTCCGCACACCTGCCGACCCGCCGGGAGGAGGCGCGCATGGCCCTGTTCGGGGACTCCGCTCCGTGATCCCCTCCCCGACAGGGAGTCCGTTGATGGAGTCGGTCACCGTGCGCGGCTCCGAGATCCGGTACGGGGTCAGTGGGCGGGGTGAACGGCACCTGCTGCTGGTCCACGGAAGCGCGGCCCACCACCAGTGGTGGCACGCGGTGCTCCCCGCCCTAGAGGCGCGGTGGCGGGTGGTCCGGATGGATCTGAGCGGACACGGCGACAGCGCGCACCGGGACCGCTACGACCTGGCCACCTGGGTGGCGGACGTCCGTGGCGTGCTCGCCGCCGTGGGCGCGCGCGACACGGTCCTGGTGGGCCACAGTCTGGGTGGACGCGTCGCTTTGGCCGCGGCGGCCGAACGGCCAGCAGAGCTGGGCGGTCTCCTGCTCCTGGACGTCGGCGTGTTCACCCCTAGTCATCTGGCGCGGCGGCGGAACACCGCCCGCCGCCGGGGCCGGCGGGAATACGCCACCTACGAAGAGGCGACGGGGCGCTTCCGGCTCGTGCCGGACCAACCGGCCCCGCCCTCGGAGATCCTTGAGCCGGTCGCACGGTCCTCCGTGCGCCCCACCTCGGCCGGTTGGACCTGGAAGTACGACCAACAGGGGTTTCCTCCGCTGTACGGCCCCTTCGTTACCGAGAGCGCAGCCGCCCTGAAGGTGCCCGTGGGGTTCGTTTACGGCGAGCTGAGCCCGCTCGTGGACGCCGCCGCGGCACGACACCTCCGGGCTGCGGCGGCCACGGAGGTCGAGATCAGAGTGGTGCAGGGCGCCCACCACCATCTGATGCTCGACTCCCCCGACGCGTGTGCCGCCCTGATCGACGAGCTGGCTTCGGGGATGCGCACGGAGGCATGACCTGCCGCACTCCTTAGAGTTTAATCAGTGATATAGATTAGATCTACTAGCCAAATAGATGCGATCCGCCTAGAGTCGAGTCATGCTCTACATCGATGGAACATGGGGCCCCGCGGAGGGCGGTCGTGAGTTCGAGTCAGCCGATCCGGCGACGGGCGAGATCCTGGGAAAGGTGGCAGACGCCGGGTACCCGGACGCCGTCCGGGCCGTGGAGGCCGCCGACCGAGCCTTCTCTGAGTGGTCGAGGCGTACCGCGCACGAGCGCTCAGCAATCCTCTACCGGGCTTGGGAACTCATGACGGCGCGTGGCAACGAGCTCGCGGAGCTGATGACCCGGGAACAGGGCAAACCGATTCGCATGGCCCGTGCGGAGGTGACCTACGCCGCCGACTTCCTGCTGTGGTTCGCTGAGGAGGCGAAGCGCGTCTACGGCGAGATGATCCCCTCCGCGCGGGCCGACCAGCGCTTCCTGGTCATGCACCAGGCGGTGGGGGTCGCCGCGGCCATCACGCCATGGAACTACCCGATCTCGATGCTCACCCGCAAGATCGCACCCGCGCTCGCCGCCGGGTGCACCATCGTCGTCAAGCCGGCCGAGCAGACCCCACTGTGCGCCATCGAGACCGTGCGCCTCTTGGAGGAGGCCGGGGTCCCGGCCGGGGTGGTCAACCTCGTCCCCTCGTCCGACCCGGTCGAGGTCGGCGACGTGCTCGTACGGCACCCGAAGGTGCGCAAAATCAGCTTCACCGGCTCCACCGAGGTCGGCAAGCTCATCGCGACCAACGCCGCGGACCAGATCAAGCGGGTGTCCATGGAGTTGGGCGGCCACGCTCCGTTCATCGTCTTCGACGACGCCGACCCCGTCCACGCGGCCAAAGGCGCGGCAGCGGTGAAACTCCTGAACACCGGGCAGGCCTGCATCTGCCCGAACCGGCTCTTCGTGCACTCCACCATCGCGGAGCGGTTCACCCAGACCCTGGTCGAGCGCATGGGGCGGATGACCGCGGGACACGGACTCACCAAGGGTGTCTCGGTGGGCCCGCTGATCGACGCCGAGGCGCTCGAGAAGATGCGCGCCCAGGTCACGGACGCTGTGGCCCACGGGGCCAGAGTGGCCCTGGGAGGGGAGCGGTTGACCGGCCCCGACCACGACAACGGGCACTTCTGGGCGCCGACCGTGCTCACCGGGGTGACGCCGACGATGCGCATCTACCGGGAGGAGACCTTCGGGCCGATCCTGCCGATCGTGGAGTTCGACGACCCCGAGACCGTCGTCGGCATGGCCAACGACACCTCCTACGGCCTCGCGTCGTACGTGTACACGCAGAACATCGGCCGGGCACTGCGCACGGCCGAGGCCCTGGACTTCGGGATCATCGGGATCAACGACATCAACCCGACCTCGGCTTCCGTGCCCTTCGGAGGTGTGAAAGAGAGCGGGCTCGGGCGTGAGGGGGCGAAGGAGGGCATCCACGAGTACCTGGACGCGAAGGTCTGCGGGATCTCCCTGCGATGACGGAGGTAACGAGCATGCCCACGTTCGCGCACCGAGGTGTCGCCGAGGCCCTGGTCCTGGGCGGGTCGGCCTCCGATGTCAGCGAGAAGCTCGCTGAGGTCGGCTACCTCGCGGACAGCACGACCGCACACGTCTGCCACCTGGCCCAGCAGCTCGGAAAGCCGATCCTGGTCGAAGGACCCGCGGGCACGGGAAAGACCCAACTGGCGAAGTCCCTAGCCGACGCAGCTGGGGTACGCCTGGTCCGCCTGCAGTGCTACGAGGGCCTCGACGAGGCCAAGGCGCTGTACGAGTGGAACTACCGCAGACAGCTCCTGCGCATCCAGGCCGTGAGTACCGGGGACGGAATCGGCGAAAGCGCCGACTCGGACGTGTTCGGCGAGGAGTTCCTCCTGACCCGGCCGCTGTTGGAGGCGATCCGCTCGCCCGAACCCGTGGTTCTGCTCGTCGACGAGGTCGACCGAGTGGAGGTCGAGACCGAGGCGCTGCTCCTGGAAGTTCTGTCCGACTTCCAGGTGTCCATCCCCGAGCTGGGCACCGTGACAGCGCACCACGTCCCGCTGGTCGTCCTCACCTCCAACCGCACCCGAGACCTCTCCGAGGCCCTGCGCCGCAGGTGCCTGTACCTGCACCTGGACTACCCCTCGGCGGAGCGGGAGCGCGGGATCATCCTCAGCCAGGTCCCCGGAATCGAGGAGGGACTCGCGAGGGAGATCGCCCTGGCCGTGCGATCGCTCCGCGAGATCGACCTGCGCAAACGACCGTCCGTGTCGGAAACCCTGGACTGGGCGCGGACACTGACCCGGCTCGGCCGCGGGAGCGTGACCGAACAGGACCTGGAGGAAGGACTCTCCACTCTGCTCAAGCACCAGTCCGACATCGAACAGGTTCGCGGGAAGCTCACCGAGAGCGTGTCGACGGCCGGCGCCGCGGAGCGGCCGTGAGGGACGACCCCGGCCGGGCTCAGGTGCCGACGAACGCAAGCGCGGCGTCCAGGCACCTAAGGTCCGTCGGGGTCCCGAAGTGGTCCAGCCCGGAGAGGGATTTCGGGGTCCCCTCGGGAAGAGCCGCGGCGAGATCGGCGGCGGGCCCGGCGGGGTCGTTCTCACCGACCACGACCAGCGTCGGGGTCTCGATCCGTGCCAGCCGTTCCCGGTCCAGCGAGGGCTGCGGCCGATCCAGGAACCGTGCCAGCCGGTGGACGTCGTTGCCCGACGAGGCGGCAAGCCTGTGCCAGAACCTCGCGGCGACGTCCTCTCGGTCCGCAGCGCCGGTGAGCGCACTGGCCAGCGTTCCGGTCTCCTGCTCGGCTAGGGACGGGAGCCCTACCCCCAGCAGCACCAGGCGCCGGAACCGACTCGGGCGTGCCGCGGCCATGCCGAGCAGGACGAGCGCTCCCGCGGAGAAGCCCACCGCATCCACGGATACGTCCGAGCCCAGGGTGCGACCCAATTGGGCTGCGACCTCGTCGGACCACACCTCGTGCTGGGGCTCCGTGGCGTCGCCGTGGAACGGGAGGTCGGGAGCGAGCACGCTGCGCCCGCCGTTTTCCAGGGTGTCGATCCATCCGGTCCGGCCCCAGCCGTGTTCGGCGGTCGAGGCGAAGCCGTGCAACAGCAGTACGGGGGGAGACTGTTCTGAATTCACTTAATAAATTATACAGAAAGTGGAGAATTTCGTGAGTGTTCTTCTGAATCGGCTGCGGGCCGTCGTCACCGAGCTCCGCGGTGTCGGGCTGCCGATCTCCCTGGTCGAGGAGATCGACGCGGTACGGGCGGCGGGGTGCTGTGACCTCACCGACCGCGAATCCCTGAAGGAGGCGCTGGCCTGCTCACTGGTCAAGGCGGCCGAGCACAGGGCGGTCTTCGACACGGTGTTCGAGATCTACTTCGCGTCAGTCCCTGCCGACGAGCACGAAGAAGAGCACGACGAGACGCACCGGAAGCCGGTCCCCGACGACCTCACCGAGACCGTGCGGCGCGTACTCGCTGAGGACGAGGAACCACTGGCCCTCGTCCTGGCCAAGGAGGCCGTGACCCGGTTCGCGGGGATGGTGCCCGGACGCCCGGCGGGGGTCAACCTGTACGCGTTGCGCGCCGTACGACCGCTGCACCTGGAGGAGAACGCCCGCCTGGTGGGCGACGATCTGGTGCGCGGCGCCGAGGCAGGCATGGCCTTCGCAGCGGACATCGCCCGCCGACGGGTCGAGGAGCGCCGACGGCGCCTGGTCCAGGAGATCGAGGCGGAGGTGCGCAGACGGCTGGTGGCCGACCGGGGCGCGGCCGCGGTCACCCGGACGCTGCGCCTGTCCCTTCCCGAGGACGTCGACTTCGCCAGAGCCACGCAGGGGCAACTGGAGGCGATGGGCCGTGCGGTGGAACCACTGACCCGGAGGTTGGCCCGGAAACTGGCCCGCGACCGCATCCGCCACCGGGGTCCGGTGGACATGCGCGCCACGCTCCGACACTCCATGGCCACCGGAGGAGTGCCCGTCGACCTGCGGTACCGGCCGCCCCGGCCCCGTAGGCCCGAGGTGGTCCTGGTCGCCGACGTGTCCGGATCCGTGGCCTCATTCGCCGACTTCACGCTCCAGCTCGTGTACTCCATGAGCCAACACTTCACCCGGATCCGCGCCTTCGTCTTCGTTGACGGGGTCAGCGAGGTCACTGAGACCCTGCGGGAGTCGAGAGGGCTGTCCGAGGCGCTGGAACGGGTGAGCGAGAGTACCGAAGCGGTCTGGGGGGACGGACGCAGCGACTACGGCAACGCTCTCTCCCTGTTCTCGGAGCGCTGGGGAGGTGAGATCGGTTCCCGCACGACCGTCCTGGTGCTGGGAGACGCGCGGAACAACTTTCGCGCACCGCAGGAGCGGGCGCTACGCTCCATCGCCCGGCGGGCAGATCACTTGTATTGGCTCAATCCGGAACCGGTGCGCTACTGGAACTCGGGGGACTCCCTCGCCGACGAGTACGGGCGCCACTGCGCGGCCATGGTGGAGTGCCGTAACCTCCGCCAGCTGGAGGAGTTCATCGAGTCGGTGCTCTGAGCGGCGGTGCGGTCGGCCGCCTCTCAGGAGAACAGGTCCACCAGGGGTTTGCTCTTCGCGTCACTCTTGTAGAGGGGCATGACCGCGGCCTTCATGTGGTTCTCCCAGTGCTTCCTGGCCCCCTCCGCGTCGCGTGCCTCGACGAGGTTGGCCAGGCGGGTGTAGGAGCGCAGGGTACGCCGGAAGTACTTCGTGGCCTTCTCACCCTCCAGTTCGCTCTCGCTGTCGTCCGGGAGGTGGGACGCCATGATGTCCTGAAGCACGACGCACTGAACCGCGAGGGTCTTGTTGCCTGAGCGCTGCGCGACCAACCTGTGGAACTGGCGGGCTAGATCCAACCACCCCACCTGGTCGGGTCCCGCCTCCTCACCCGCCTGGACCGCCTCGCGCAGGGCTTCCGCCTGGTGGCGCAGGTCGGCGAGATCCTGTTTCGTGCGTCGCTGGGCGAGGAACGCGGCGCAGGCCGACTCGGAGACCATGCGCGCCTCGTAAACGTCTTCAAGTGTCGTCCCCTGGATCTGGAGCAGCAGACCGACGTACCTGGCGACCACGGACGGGTCCGGGACGGTGACCTGTGCACCCCCGCGTGCCCCGCGGCGCACGCTGATCAGCGTCTCCGTCTCCAGGATGCGGAACGCCTCTCGCAGGGTGGGCCGGGAGACCCCGTATTTCTCCATCAGCTGGACCTCAGGGGGCAGTGCCTCCCCCTCCTTGAGCCCTCCCTGGATGATCTGCCTGCGCAGTTGGGTGGCGATCAGCTCCGCGGTCTTCGGAACCCGCACAGTCCTGCCAACGCGCTGAACCCCGTTCGACCCAACCGACTCCTTTGGTACGCCCATACCAACACCCCATCCGTCACCGTGGCCGGTCGGTCCGGCCACACCTTCGTCCACGCGGTCTCGGCTCCCGATCCTATCGACCCACTACCCCTTCCCTTCCACCTCAGATGATTAAGTTATATTATTTATCTCACTTGCCGGTATCGACGGAAAAGGACCCCCAGATGGAATCACGTCCGGCTGTCCGCCCACTCCCACAGCCCACGCTGGGCAGCGCCGAGTTCTGGTCCTCGGGAAAAGACGGTGTCTTGCGCGTGGCACGGTGTGAGGAGTGCTTCGCCCTTACCCATCCACCCTTGCCCATGTGCCGCTCATGCCGTGGACGCAAGATGTCGCTGTCGCCGGTGTCGGGCGGAGCCACCGTCGTCGGGTTCACCGTGAACGTCCAGCAGTGGCTGCCTGACTTCCCACCGCCCTACGTCATCGCGATCGTCGCCCTGGACGAGGACCGGGCAGCCCGGCTGACCACCAACATTGTCAACTGCGATCCCGACGAGGTCCGCGTGGGGATGCGCGTACGGGTGCTATTCGAGGAGGCCCAAGGAACCGGGGAGGGCGAGGAGATCCACTTCCCGCTCTTCGAACCGGACCCGGAACGGGCCGGTGAGGCCGGGCTGTTCCCCGAGCCCGAGGACAACCGGGTGTACCCACGCCCAATGGTCTCCTCCGACAAGTACGAGGACAAGGTCGCGCTCACCGGCGTCGGACAGTCCACAGTGGGCCGGCGCTTGATGGTCGACCCGCTGTCGCTGACCGTGGACGCGTGCACCCAGGCCGTAGAGGACGCGGGGTTGAGCTTCGACGAGATCGACGGCCTCTCCACCTACCCGGGCCCCGGACTCGGCGGCGGGATGAGCGAAGGCGGCGTGATGGCGCTGGAGGAGGCCCTTAACCTCCATCCCACCTGGGTGAACGGCGGCAGCGACGTTCCCGGGCAGATCGGCTCCATCACCGCCGCCATGCTCGCCGTGGCCGCGGGGCTGTGCCGTCACGTCCTCTGTTTCAGGACCGTCTGGCAGTCCTCGCACGCGACGCTCAGCCGTACGGGCCACTGGGCGCCCGAGGAGGGCCGAGCCACCGGAATGGTGGAGTGGCGGGCGCCGTTCGGGGCCGTCTCCGCGGCTAACTGGATCGCGATGCACGCCTCGAACTACTTCCACCGCTACGGAGGCGACCGGGAAACGCTCGGCTGGATCGCGCTCAACGCCCGCGCGAACGCGGCGCGCAACCCCGAGGCGGTCTACCGGGAGCCGCTCACTATGGAGGACTACCTCCAGGCGCGCATGATCTCCACTCCGTTCAGTCTCTACGACTGCGACGTGCCCGTCGACGGCGCCGTCGCCGTGATCGTTTCCGCGGCCGAGACCGCCGCGGACCGGCCCAGGGCGCCCGTGTTCGTGGAGTCCGTGGGCACCCAGATCACGGAGCGCCTGAGCTGGGACCAGGGCACCCTTTCACATCTGCCGCAGTCCCTGGGACCCTCCGCGCACCTCTGGAGCCGTACGTCTCTGCGACCCGAGGACGTGGACGTGGCCGAGCTCTACGACGGGTTCTCGTTCAACGCCCTGTCCTGGTTGGAGGGTCTGGGGTTCTGTGAGCCCGGCGGGGCCCGGGACTTCGTGGACGAGGGGCGCGGGATCGCGCTCGACGGTCGTCTACCGCTCAACACCCACGGCGGTCAGCTTTCCGCGGGGAGGCTGCACGGCTACGGGTTCGTGCGTGAAGCGGTCCTGCAGCTTCGCGGTGAGGCGACCGGCCGCCAGGTGGGGGACGCCCGAGTGGCCGTGGTCTCCGCCGGGGGCGGCGTACCCTCCGGGGCCATGCTGCTGCGCAGGGGATGACGAAGTTCGGTGGCGCGCCGGGCGTCCCGGCGCGGCACCGAACGGTGTGTACGGATCAGCCGGATCGGGAGGGCCGCCACGTCATGGCCAGGAGCAGGGCGGTGCCCGCCGCTCCCAGACCGACCGCCACGGCTCCGCCGGTCCAGCCGGCGACCCCGGTCCAGAGCGCCCCGTCAAGGGCGAGGGCTCCGGGCCCCGTCACCGCCAGGACCGCGGCCACCACTCCGAGGACCAGGACGTACTCGTAGCCATCCTTGAAGACGAAGAATCCGTTGCCTTTGTGGGCGGTGATTCCCGCGACGAGCATCACGCTGATGATCACCGCGGACGCCAGCGGGGTGAACAGCCCGAGGACGAGCGCCGCGCCGGCGCCGATCTCGGTCACCACGCTGGCCCAAGCCTGGACCCGGCCCGGTCGCAGACCCAGGCTCTCGAACCATCCGGCGGTGCCCTCGATCCGGCCACCGCCCAGCCAGTGGTTCAGGCCGTGGAGGATCATGGTCGCACCGACCACCACCCGAAGTACAAGGAGTGCGGCGTCAACCGGTTCCACGTGCGCTCCTCCAGTCTCCCTCGACGTCCGGAGAGGTCACCGGCCCGTGGATGTCCTTCGCCAGGCCCAGCACCATGGCGAGCTCGTCACGATGGTACGACGCGCCGCCGAAGAGGAACTCGGCCGCCTTGACTCGGCGGAGGTAGAGGTGTGCCGGATGCTCCCACGAGTACCCGATCCCACCGTGGACCTGGATGTTCTTCTCCGCCGCCGCCACACAGGCCTCACTGGTGTAGGCCTTGGCCAGGCTCGCGGCCTCCCGAAGGTGCTCGGGGCTCTCCACCGAGACCCGTGCCGCGTACCGGGCGACGGACAGGGCCGACTCCGCGGCGACGAAGATGTCGACGCACAGGTGTTTGACCGCTTGGAACGCACCGATCGGCTGACCGAACTGCTCACGCACCTTGGCGTAGTCCACCGCCATCTCCAGGACGCGGCCGGTCGCCCCGGCCAGGTCCGCAGCGACAGCCGTCGCCCCTAGGGCCAGGAGCTGGCGCTGGGCCACCGTGAAATCGCCGCCGACCCGGTGTGCGGCCACGCGAACGAGCTGGAGGCGGCCCATCGGCCGGGTCTGGTCCAGGGTCGTGAGCGGTGCCCGTTCGCACCCGTCGGCGTCGCCGGCGACGGCGAACAGACCCAGCCCCTCGCCGGTGGGTGCCACCACGAGGATGAGGTCGGCCCCACAACCGTCGAGAACGGAGTCGACCTGTCCGGACAGAACCCAGTCCTCGCCCTCCTGGGAGGCGGTCACCGTCGACTCGCCCTCACGTCCGGAGAAGCCCTCGGAGAAGGCCACGGTGGCGGTCGTCGTTCCCTCGCTCACCCCCGGCAGGTGGTTCTTCATGGCGTCGGTGTCCCCGGAGAGCAGAAGCGCACCGGCGCCCAGGACCGAGGTCGACAGGAAGGGGCCACCGAGCAGCGCCCGCCCCGTCTCCTCCAATACCGCGGCCATCTCCACGAACGTGGTCCCCTGGCCGCCGAACTCCTCGGGCACCATCAGCCCTTGAAGGCCGAGCTGCTCAGCCATCTGCCGCCAGAGCCCGGAATCGCGGCCCATCCCCCGGTCGGCGATGTCGCGTACGACGCTCTCCGGGGCCTTGTTCTCCAGGAAGGCGCGCGCCGTCAGGCGGAGTTCCTCCACCTCGGAACGGAGTTCCTCATCCATCACTTCTCCTCATCAGGCCGGAAGCCCCAGCACGCGCCGGGCGAGAATGTTCTTCATGACCTCGGTCGTGCCACCGGCGATGGTGGACGCGCGGGCGGCCAGGTAGTCACGCATTACCGTGTCCCCCTCACCGGCCACGGAGTCCAGGCCGTCCAACGCCATCCGGGTCTCCGCCAGCCGTTGGCCGAACTGGCTCCACTCGAGCTTGATGATCGACTGCTCGGCCCCGGGCTGTCCGGTCGCCCGGATCTCCGCCAGCGACCGCTGCCCGAGCACACCCACGATCCGGCCCTCGACGTATCGGCGCACGAGCTCCTCACGCAGGAGAGGGGACAGTTCCTCCCCGGTCCGGTCGAAGCGGTGGGCGTCCACGACCTCCTCCACCTGGCGTTGGATGCGCGAGGCCTGGGTGACGACACCGCTCCGCTCGTGGCTCAGCGTGGTCATGGTGACCCGCCATCCCTCGTTGAGAGGGCCCAACAGGCTGCTGCGCGGCACCCGGACCCCGGAGAAGAAGACCTCGGCGAACTCGGACTCCCCCGTGATCTGCCGGATCGGTCTGCGCTCCACCCCCGGGGTGTCCAGGCGGATCAGCAGGGTGGAGATCCCCCCGTGTTTGGGGGCGTCGGGGTCGGTCCGCACCAACACCTGCATGTGCGTGGCCCGCATACCGTCCGAGGTCCAGATCTTCTGCCCGTCGATGACGAACTCGTCGCCCTCCAGGACCGCCCGTGTGGTCAGCCCGGCGAGGTCCGAGCCGGTACCGGGTTCACTGAACCCCTGGCACCAGATCTCCTCGCCGGCCAGGATCGCCGGGAGGTGGCGGCGCTGTCCCTCGTCACCCCATTCGGCGATGGTTGGGCCAACGTTGGCCACGCCGTAGATTCCGGCAGTGTCCGGCGCACTGTATTCGGCCAGGATCTCGCTGCACTCCAAGGCCGCCACCACGTCGAGCCCGCGCCCGCCGTGCTCCTCGGCCCACTGCGGTGCCACCCACCGGCCCCGTTGAAGCGTGCGCTGCCACTCCAGCCTGCCCTCGAAGGATGGGGAGTCCCCCCAACGCTCACGGAACGCGGGGAGGTGTTCGTCCAGGAACCCGCGCAACTCCGCCACTACACTCACGTCGTCTCCTCAACTTCCGGTTGTGCCGCCGGCTGTCAGCCGGTGGTCACCGACCTGCCTTGGCGGACCTGACGGAACGGAATCTCCCGGTCCGCCGCGGCCTCCCGGGGCATCCCCAGGACGCGTTCACTGATGATGTTGCGCTGCATCTCGCTGCTGCCGCCGCCGAGCGAACCCGCCTGGCGCATGAGGAAGTCCTCGCCCGGCCCACCCCAGCTCGGGTCGCCGCTGTGCCACACGACACCGGAGCGCCCGGCGACTTCGAGACCGATGTCGGCGAGGCGCTCCCCGGACGAGGCGGCGAAGAGCCGGAGCAGCGCACCCGCCGGCTCGGGCAGGGTCCCCCGCGCGACGGCCGCGCCCACCCGTTCGATGAGCTGTTCCCTGACTGTCCCCAGCACGTGTGCCTCCGCGACCAGACCCCGCACGTGCGGGTCGTCCCGCTGGTCGGTGCGCGCGGCGATCTCGGGCAGGGTCGGCGTCCCGCTCCCCCGGGCCGAGCCCGGCCACTGGCCGCTCTCGTAGGGGGAGCCGCCGCCGACGGCGTTGCGTTCGTGGACCAGCAGGCGCGAGGCCACCGACCATCCGGCGTTCTCCTCGCCCACCAGGTCCTCGGCGGGGATGGAGACGTCGTCGAAGAACTCCTCGCAGAACTCGTCGGAGCCGTTGAGCTGCCGGATCTGGTTGATGGTGATGCCCGGCTGGTGGATCTTCAGGATGAACATCGACAGGCCGCGGTGTTTGGTCGCGTCCCAGTCGGTGCGGGTCAGACACAGCGCGTAGTCGGCGAAGTTGGCGCTGGTGCTCCATGTCTTGGCGCCGTTGAGCACGTACAGGTCTCCGTCGGGCGTGGCACGCGTGGTGACCCCGGCCAGGTCGGAGCCACCGCGCGGTTCCGACAGGAACTGGACCCAGACCTCGTCCCCCCGGAGGATGGCGGGCAGGTGCCGCCGCTTCTGCTCCTCCGTGCCGAAGTCCAGGATCGTCGGCGCCAGGATCGTCAGCGTCGGGACGTTGAGCAGCAGGGGCATCTGGTAGGGCCGGGACTCCACGGTGAACGCCTGCTGATGCTCCGGGGAGAGCCCTTGGCCGCCGTACTCGCGGGGGTAACAGATCCCGGCGAAGCCGCCGTCGTACAGCAGGCGCTGGAGACGGCGGGCCTCGAGCCAGGTCTCCTCCCGGTCCCGTTCGGCCACGGTCTCGTCGTAGGCGCGGTCCCGGAGCGGCATGTTCTCGCTCAGCCACGCGCGTGCCCGGCGCCGGAAGGACTGCACGTCCTCGTCAAGGATGTCGTTGCTCATGTGGGGCCTCTCAGACGTTGAGCAGGTCGGCGAGCTCCAGACCCGCCTCGGTGGGGGACAGGAACCGCTTCCGGTTCACGGTGGCTCGGCGCAGGTACAGGTGGATGTCGTGCTCGTGGGTGACCCCGATGCCGCCGTGCATCTGCACGCAGTCCTGGATGATGGCGGTACTCCGGTCCCCCACGTAGCGGGCGGCGACCCGGACCAGTTCCGCCGCGTCGTTGCGCCCCTCCTGGACGGCCCGTGCGGCGGCGTCGGTGGTGGCCGCGCAGGCCTCGGACCACATCGTCATGTCCGCGAACCGGTGCTTGAGAGCCTGGTAGGAGGCGAGCGGACGACCGAAGGAGTACCGGTCGAACGCCCATTCGACGGTGAACTCCATGACCCGCTCGACCAGGCCGACGGTCTCGGCGCACTGCAGGACCAGCGCCCACTGGGTCTGCTGCTCCACGGCCTCGGCCACGTCAGCCGAACCGACCACGAGAGCTTCGGAGCCGACCTCGACCTCGTCGAAGGACACCGAGCCGAAGCGGCGCACCATGTCGAGGCTGGACATCGGCGTGCGCACGCAGCGCGGGGAGCCCGTGGGCACGAGCAGCTGCACGTCACCGCCCGGGGTCCGCGCCGTCACCAGGAACAGGTCCGCCTGGGCCGCCGCCTCCACGCCGTCGAGTGTCCCGGTCAGCGTGAATCCGCCGTTGCAGTGCGGTTTGGCCTCGACCGCTCCGCCCCGACCGTGACACCACGCGGCGACGGTCTCACCGGACAGCAGGCCCTCCAGGTGCGCCTCGGCCTGTGCCGCGGTCCCGTACCGGGCGACGGTGGCGGTCACCACGTTGGTCGGCACGAAGGGGCCCGGGGAGACGAACCGTCCCAGCTCCTCAGCGACGATCACCAAGTCCATCAACCCCTCGCCCGAGAGGGAGCCGCCTCCCTGGTCCTCGGACACCAGCATCGAGGTGAACCCGAGCTGTGCCCCCTGGCTCCACCACGTCCGGTCGAAGCCGTCCGGGTGCTCCGCCAACTCCCGGTGGTGTTCCAGTGAGGTCTCCTTAGACACGAACTTGCGTACCGTGTCGCGGAACATCTCCTGTTCCGAGGTCAGATCCACCTGCATGGGGGTCCTCTCCATCACGGCCGTGACTATCGGCCGGCTCTGTGTTCGACGTTGTCAAGCGCGCCGGGGAAGGGCGACCGTAGCGGTGCCGGGGGCCAGGTCGCCTCCGGGTTCGGCGCTGGTCCACACCGCCAGGTCGAGCAGGATCTCGTCGTCCTCCTCGCGGACGCGCTCGACGCGCGCGCCCGCGGAGACCCGTTGGTCCTTGAGGTTGGCTCCGCGGAACTGGCAGCTCAGGCTGACGACCCGGCCCTCGTCCCCCACGATCGAACGCAGCACGTTGTGCAAGTAGGACCACTGGAGGTTGCCCATCCCGAAGGCGGTCTCGTAACCCGCGGAGCGCCCCGCCCCGTCGTCCATGTGGATGGGCACGAACTCGTCGTTGACCGCCGCGTACCGGTTCCAGTTCGCGAACCCGGTGACCCGGGTGAAAAGGGGGAGATCGTCCCCCGGTGACCATGTTTCAGCCGAGACGGCCATGTGGTCCGCCTTCCGTCTAGTAGCGAATGAGGGTCTGCTGCGTCGCCTTGACCCGTTCCTGGCGCTGGTTCGTCCACACGTCCTGAGTGACGCTGAACAACATGACGCCCAGGCGTCCGGACTTCTCCCAGTACCGCCCCATACGGGTGACGGAGGTGATGACGTCACCCGGCCGTATCCGGACGCCGTACTCCACCGCCATGCCGCCGTTGAGCTGGTTGCCGAGGCCGAGAGCGGGCAGACCGAGCCTCTTCTCCAGAGCGTCGGGGTCGTTCGAGTCGACCTCGTCGCCGACCGTGCGCCGCTCCGCGACCATCCAGGCGAAGGGGTTGAACTCCTCGGGCGCCACGATGCCTCCGTGCACCGTCTTGCCCGCGTACTCGCCGTCCCAGAACAGACGGGAGGGCTCCCCCGGGTAGTAGACCGCCACCGCCCAACGACGGATGTCGGACTCCGAGACCGGGAACGAGGTGACGCGCTCGATCTCCCTTCCCTCGGCGGAACTCATCTCGTCTGTCACGTACGTCGTGCCCGACATCAACCCGACCGCCAAACCAAGTGAGAATTAAACGAAGATCTATTAGATAGATAATTGCACCACTACATTTGATTGTCAATCCTCCCGTCACAGGTGGAGCCGGGCACGAGGAAGGGGTGGCCCGAGCCCCACACTCGGACCACCCCCGCTTCACAACGGGTCGATCACGCCCTCACGCGACAGCCCCCGACTTCCTCACCTCGGCGATGTCGTCCCTGCTCAGCCCCGATTCCAACAGCACCTCGTCGGTGTGCTGACCGTGTTCCGGGGACAGGCGAGGCTCCGGCGGACGCTCGTCGATCTGGATCGGGTTGGCGACGAAGCGGAAGGGGACCCTGTCCACGCCCTCCGCCTCCACGACGTACTCGTTGGCCACCGCCTGCGGGTCGGTGAGGAGCTCCAGGGGGGACTGCACGACCTCCCACACACCCGACTGCCGCGACAGGACCTCCTTCCAGTGCTCCAGGTCGTGTTCAGCGAAGATTTCCTCAAGGATCGCGACGGCCTCGGCCGAGTTCTGGACGAGTGAGGCGGCATCCGCGAACCGGGGGTCCACCGCCAGATCGGGACGGTCCAGCTCCACGCACAGCGGTGCCCAGAAGCGGTCCGGCTGGAGCATGACCAGCTGGATCCAGCGACCGTCCTTGGTCTGGTAGGCGTACGTGATCGGGTTGAACACCTGGCCGCCCGTGGGGATGCGGTCGGAGCCGAAGAAGTCGGCGGCCATGATGTCGGGGGCCAGCGTCCACAGCGCCTGGCTGAAGAGGGAGACGTCCACGACCGACGGCTCACCCGTGCGCTCCCGCCGGAAGAGCGCCGCGGCCACGGCACCGGCCAGGGTCAGTCCGCTGGGCAGGTCACCGTAGGCGGCGCGCTGGGCGATGGGACGACCCCCCAGGTCCTCGGTCATGGCGTAGGCGACACCGCCCCGGGCCATGTAGGACGCCGAGTCGAACCCCCCGTTCTCGGACTCCGGCCCACGCGGGCCCAGACCCGAGCCCCGGGCGTAGATGAGCTTGGGGTTGACCTCCCGCAGCGACTCGACGTCGATACCGAGCTTGCGACGGGCAGCGGGCAACAGGTTGGTCAGGAAGACGTCCGCGTCTTTGACCAGACGCAGCAGCAGTTCCCTCCCCTGTTCGGTGCGCAGATCCAGGGCGACACTGCGTTTGCCCCGGTTGCCGAGCTCCACCATGTAACTGTGCGTGGACTTACCCTCGCCCGGGCGCTGGCCTCCGACCACCAGCTGCCTGGCCGGGTCCCCTCCCCCCGCGGGGTTCTCGATCTTGATGACATCGGCGCCCCAGTCGGAGAGAGCCACCCCCGCGGACGGCACGAAAGCCCACGTCGCGATCTCCACCACCCGGATACCGTCGAGCACACCTGACATGCGAAACCTCCTTGTTACGGGCCATGCCCACGGGTGCCCCTGGCCTGGCAGCAGTGACGACCCACCAACCTACAAACAGCTAAAATATTCATCGATTTCAGCCGACGTGAAAATAATGTAATGGGACTCACGGGCCCACACAAGGGCCTGCGACCCCGTCTGTACTGGTCAAACCTTCAGGCGCCCTCGACCTCGATTAGGACCGCGCCCCCCTGGCCTCCGCCGGCGCACATGGCGGCCACCCCGAGACCGCCGCCCCGGCGGCGCAGTTCGTGCGTCAGCGTCGTCAGCATCCGGGCACCGGAGGCGGCGACCGGGTGACCCAGGCTGCACCCGCTACCGGCTGGGTTGACCAGCGACTCGTCAAGGCCCCACCGTCGGCAGGCCGCGATGGGCGTGGTCGCGAAGGCCTCGTTGATCTCCCACAGGTCCACCTCGTCCGCGCGCAGGGCGGCACGCTCCAAGAGACGTTCGATGACCTCAACCGCGGCCATCCCCGTACGCCGGGGGTCCACTCCCTTCGCCGTCCAGGCCCGCACGGTGGCCAGGGGGGTGAGCCCTTCCGAACGCACGAGGTCCGCATCGGCGAGCGTGAGGGCGGCGGCGCCGTCGTTGACCCCGCTCGCATTGCCGGCCGTGATCGAGAAGCCCGGGATCTCCGGGTGCAGCGGCTTCAGGCTCGCCAGCTTCTCCGGACTACTGTTGCGCCGGGGGTGCTCGTCGACGGAGAACTCGACGACCCAGCCGTCCGGGCGCTGAACCTTCACCGGGACGACCTCGTCGGCGAACCGGCCCGCGTCGATGGCCTCTACAGCCCGCTGATGGGAGCGGAACGACCACGCGTCCATCTCCTCTCGGGTGATACCGACTTCCCGCGCGGTGTTCCAACCGACGGTGATCGAAACGTCGTCGTTGGGCCCTTCATCGGTGTAGGGGTAGGTCGGCGGCATCCGCTCGATGAACTCGTCCGTGGTGCCGGGCACCCGCCAGGTCAGCTGCGGGGACAGTGAGGACGACTGCACCCCGCCCGCGACGACGACCTGCCCCATTCCGGCCGCGATCGTCCCCGCAGCGTTGCCAACCGCGGTGAGACTGCCCGCGCAGTGGCGGTTGACGGCCTGGCCGGGTACGTCCAGCATGCCGGCCGCGACGGCCGCGTGTCGCGCGAGGTCCCCGCCGCCGTACATCTCCTCGGCGAGGATCACGTCGTCCACCTGCTCGGACTCCAGTCCCGAGCGGCGCACGCTCTCCGACAACACGAGCTCGGCGAGCTCCTCCGCCGGAGTCTGCGACAAAAACCCCTTGAACGCGGTCCCGATGGCTGTGCGCACGGCACTCACGATGACGGCCTCTGACACGGAAACCTCCCGGTGGTAGGGGATCGCGGGCCACCCCGTGGGCGACCTACGCGCTCCCAGCTCTGGGGACCACCTTAGGACAAATCCATTTAATCGTATACCCTATTAGAAGAATTAAGCGATATACTTCTCTGCCCGGACGACCCCCGGAGCACCCGAAAACGTCACCCAAGGAGGACCAGTGGAGCTTGCCAACGCATCCGTGATCGTGACCGGAGGAGCCGGCGGCTTTGGTGAGGCGACTGTCCGGCGCCTGGCCGCGGCGGGCATGAAGGTCGTCATCGCCGACCTGGCCGAAGATCGAGGCAAGGCTCTCGCCGACGATCTCGGCGAAGGTGTGCGGTTCATGTCGACCGATGTGACCAGCGAGGAGTCAGTGAACGCCGCCGTCGCCGCGGCGTCCGAGCTTGGACCGCTGCGTGTGGCCGTCATCGTGCACGGGGGCCCCGCCGCGGGCGCTCGCGTCATCAACCGAAAGGGCGAGCCCTACCCGGTGGAGACCTTCCGCCGCACGCAGGAGATCTTCCTGACCGGCACGTTCAACGTGCTGAGCAAGGCCGCGGCGGCCATGGCCAAGACCGAGGAGCTGGACTCCGGGCAGCGGGGCGTGGTCATCACGACCGCCAGCATCGCCGGTTTCGAGGGGCAGGTGGGTCAGTCCGACTACTCCGCCGCCAAGGGCGGGGTCATCGGCCTGAACCTGACCGCTGCGCGGGACCTCTCTCCGCTAGGCATCCGGGTCATGTCAATCGCGCCCGGCACGTTCTTCACCCCCGCATACGGCATGAGCCAGGAGGAGGCGGAGGCCCGCTTCGCCTCTGGTATCCCCAACCCCAAGCGGATGGGGCGCACCGACGAGTACGCTCGCCTGGCCGAGCACATCGCCGAGAATGATTACCTGAACGGGGAGGTCATCAGGATCGACGCGGCGCTGCGCTTCAACCTGCGCTGAGGCGGTCCACACAGACGGACGCCCTCGCGTGCACGGTGAACCCGTGGACGCGAAGGCGTCGTCTCCTACCGGCTACATGTTGTCGGGAATCCACAGCGCGATCTCGGGGAACGCGATCAGCAACAGCAGAACGACGACACTGACCGGGATCAGCCACAGGACCCCGGTGAACACGTCCTTGAGTGAGATCTTGGTCCCCAGGTTGACCCGGGGGTCCTGAACGATCGAGTGCAGGACGAAGGTCAGCACACCCACAGGCGGGGTGATCATGCCCAGCTCCGCCAAGAGAACGATGAACACACCGAACCACAGGGGCGAGATCCCCAAGTCCGCGAAGAGCGGCATGAGGATCGGCACGGTCAGCATGATCAGTGCCAGGGTGTCCATGAACATGCCGAGGATGATGAAGGCGACCATGACGATCAGCAGGAAGGTGACCCGGGAGAGCTCCATGCCCGCCACCAGGTCGATGAGGCCAGCGCTGATGCCGCTGTCCGCCAAGACCAAGGACAGGAACTCGGCTCCCATGAGCAGAAAGAAGATCGCCGCCGTCGTAACCGCGGTGTCCACCAGGGCACTGCGGATGTCACGGAGCGCGCCACCCTCCTTTCGCCGTGCCCACAGGGTCAGGAGCAGGGCCATGAAGGCGCCCATGGCCCCGGCCTCTGTCTCGGTGAGCACTCCGGTGAACATGCCGCCGAGGACGACCCCGACGATGACGGGCACAGGCCAGACGGCGACCACCGCACGCCACTTCTCGGCCGCGCTCGCGGTAGGGGGCCGGACCGCGCCTTTTGCGCCGCGCCCGGCGAGTTGGGGCCAGGCCATCGCGATGGCCATGAGCGCCAGAGCCTGGCAGGCCACCAGGACGATCCCTGGACCGACACCCGCGAGGAGCTGCGGCCCGACCGGCACTGCGGCGACACCCGCGTAGATGACGAGCAGCACACTGGGCGGAATCAGCTGCCCGCTGAGACCGGCCATGAGGACCGACGAGGTCGCCAGCCGCCGATCGTAACCCGCGCGGAGCATCTCCGGGACACCGATCTTGGCCAGGGCGTAGGTCGTGCCGATCGTGGAACCGCTGATCGTGGCGAGCCCTCCCCCGGCCACGTTCGTCCCCACCGCGAGCGAACCCGGCACCCGGTTCAGAAGGAGCCTGATCGCGTAGAAGAGCTTGGTGGTGATACCCGAGCGCCAGAGCAGCATGCTCATCAGCACGAACATCGGGATGACGCTCAGCGACCAAGAGGCCACACTCCCGTAGGGGAACTCCCCCATCAGTGCGCCCACGACCACCCAGTCGTAGATTATGGACAGCCCGAGGAGACCGGGCACGATCATCGACACGGCGATGGGCAGCTTCATGGACATCATCGTGAGCATCATGACCAGAGCCGCGATACCGACGATCTCCGAGGAGAAGTCGAGCCACATCACCGTACCGCTGCCGACTAACAGAAGGAGGGGGACGAGCCGCCATGCCGCGCTGCGTTGGGGGGAGTGTTTGACTCGTACGGGTCTGATGACGGGGGCCGCCGTCGCACCGGCCAATTCTGACAGTTCCTTCACTGGGGAACACCGTCCTCTGACTCCTGGCGGACCGTGCCCCCGGAGATTCTGGAAACGAGCAACTGCGCGGCGTCTACGCCGATCTGGAAGGCGAACAGGAGAAATCCGATGGGTACGGCGAAGGTCGCGGGCCAGACGGTAACGCCGATGACTCCGGCGGTCAGTCCGATCTCCATGTTTCGTACCGCTTCGACGTATCCGTACCAGGCCAGTCCCAGGGCCACCAAGAAGGTGACGAAGTAGCTGAACATCTGGAACTCGAACCGGACCCTCTCGGGAGCCCGGTCGAACAGCAACCGCGCCTCGATGTGCTGGCCTTTCTGCTGCGTGGCGACGAAGGCGAGCAGGACGATGAGCGGCATGTACCAGTTGCCGACGTACTCGATGGTGCCCTCGATGGGCTGGTTCGAGAAGGAGCGCATGAGCGCCCCTGCGATGGTGTGCAGCATCAGGACGACGATGGCGCCCGCTGCGATGATCATCCCCGCCTTCCCCGTGTACACGGAGACGGCGGTAACCCAACGGTTCACGGTATTGATCGCCTTTCTCGGCCGGTCTGGGAGTCCCATACGACCGAAGGGGACTACTCGGGCCGAGCGGGGACGAGCACTTCCTCGTAGAAGCGCTCGAGATAGGGGTCCAGGTCGACTTCGGGCATGCCCGGGGAGAAGTCGTCGTCGTAGGTGGCCCAGGCGGTGTCGTCCGGGTAGCCGAGCTCTTCGGTGACGATGTCCCACCACTTGTCGTGCAGGTCGGCGTACTCGCGGACCACGGAGGAACCGTCCTCGGCGAGTTCGCTCTCTTCGATGCGCTGCGCGGTGAGGTCCTCGGTCTCGGCATAGCTCTCGCGCATGGCGGCCACAACCTCGTCGTCGTACTCCCCGAAACCCATGTCCATATCGTGGGAGACCTGGATCGCCTCGCGCATGGTGTCCATCGAGGCCATCAAGACAGACTCGAGCATCTGCGGCTGGGTGTCCCACAACAGCTGCTGCGCCGCCAGGGGTAGTTCGTTCCAGCGCCGTTGGCTGACCCCCCAACCCTGAGGGGTCTCGCCCCAGTCCGCTCCCTGTCCCACTCCGAAGGTCCAGCTGTCGGTCACCTCGTAGTAGCCCGCCGATAAGTGGGAGGAGACGGAGTTGACCGCGCAGTCGACCACCCCGCGCTGAAGGCCCTGGAAGAGTTCGTTGGTGGTCAGGGAGACCGGGGTCATCCCGAGGGACTGGGCCACGCGCAGGTGCGCCTGGTCCACGACCCGTACCTGGGTGCCCCTCAGGTCCTCCAGGGTCTCTCGGGGCTCGTCTCCGACACATTGCATCTTGATGTCGAAACCGGCCGAGTAGAGGGGGTACATCGCCACGATCGCGTGGTCCCCGGCCTCTTCTTGTAGGGGGGCCCAGGTCTGTCCGAACTCTGACTGCGCCGCGAAGGTCGCCAAGCTGCCGGAGACCGGGTTGTTGTGGCCGAAGTGCGACATTGAAGTCACGATGTTGCTGGTCGGCCACTCGTCTGGCTGGTACGAGGGGATGTACGTGCCCATGTCGACACGGCCCTGACTAAGGCCGTCCGCCATGCCGTCCAGCGGAACCCGCGCCCCGGCGTAGTCGAACTCGAAGCTGATCTTGCCGCCGGACCACTCCTCTACCAGGGCGCCGTAGTCCACGAACGCGTCTGTGTTCGGTTCCCCGGGGCCCGTAGTGAGACCGCCGAAGTTCAACGTGATGGGTTCCATGTCCGCCAACGCCTCGGCGTAAGCCTCCGGTGGACTACCCACTGGAACGCTCGGCCCTCCTGCGGACGTGGTGGCGCTGGCTCCTTCGACACCGGGCACACAGGCTGTCAGGAGCAACACCCCCACCGCTGTCGGGGCCATCACACGTGTGCTCAGACTTCGTCCTGCTCCCACGACCATGCCGCTGCCTCTCCTCACGCGTTCCGGCCGTAACACCCAGGGATGGAGGCGGACACCTCGCTGCCACTGCGCACACCGGTGAAGCGTTCAGGTCTAATTGGGTCTTTTATATGACTCTTTCACCTCTTAAGCGGCAAGTGTGATGCGGGACACAAACCCTGTCAAGGGAGGTTCAGGAGAGAACATCAACCAACACGCTCCGCTACCAGCCGATTCGTCGGGGCATGGACGTGGGAGGGCGCCCCGGGCACCATCCCGAGCGGGCCGATGGATTAACGGACATTCATTAAAATGATTAATCTTTTAACTAACGAAGAGTATCTTCAGGGCGCATCACTCCCACAGTGCCGCGGCCCACTCCTCCAGCACTTCCTCCCAGGTCACCGTGCGGGTTGGCCTGGGACGGGATTTCGCCCCGAGTGGCCCCGGCCTCGCGTACCGACCGCCATGCCAGGGGAAGCACGACAACAGCCGCGAGAGCCGCCGCTGCCCCCGCAGCCCAGAAGACGACGAGGAAAGCGGTCATACTCGGATGGGCGGCGGCACCGGAACCCACCGTGAACACCGTCGTCACCGCGGCGATGGCGGAGCTCGCCAGCGAGGTCCCAAAGGACCGGAAGAGCGTGTTGACCCCGTTGGCCGACGCCGTCTGCGTGGCGGGCACGGCCCCCATGATCAGCGTGGGCATCGCCGCGAAACTGAGCGCCGTCCCCACCGCCACGACCGTCGATCCCACCACGATCCCCATCAGATCATCGGACGTGTACACGCGGGCGACATAGCCGAACGCCATGACCAAGGATCCCGAGACCAAGGAAGTGAGCGCCCCGAAGCGGCGGGTGATCGCGGCCGTCAACGGGGCAAGCACCGCCATGCACAGCGCCATAGGCAGCATCCACAGCCCCGCATCGATCACGCTGAGCCCCAATCCGTAGCCCGTCTCGGGTGGGAGCTGGAGCAGCTGAGTGGTGACGAGCATGTTCGCGAACATGGCGAAGCCCGTCAGTACCGAGGCGATGTTGACCAGGAGGACGGCGGGTCGGGCGGCCAAACGCACGTCCACCACCGGGTGGGAAACCCGCAGCTCCACGAACAGCCAGACCAGAAGCAGGAGCAGACCGCCCACGGCGCACCCCAGGGTCAGCGGAGAGGCCCATCCCCACTGTCCTCCCTTGGATAGCGCGAGCAACAACGGCAGGAGACCGCCGCACAGCAGGACCGCACCGCCGAAATCAAACCTCCCGCCCGCGAGCACCCTCGACTCGGGCACCACCAGGGGCACTGCCACGAGCATGAGGCAGCCGGCGACCGCGGTGACCCAGAAGACCACCTGCCAGTCCAGGTGCTCGACGATCACACCCGCCAGGGGAAGGCCCACACCGGCCCCGATGGCCAGGGTCGCGCTCATCAGCGCGACCCCGACCGGCACCCGGTGCCGGGGCAGCTCGTCTCGCATGATCGAGATGCCCACGGGGATCAGCGCCATGCCAAAACCCTGGAGGGCGCGGGCCGTGACAGCCATCGCCAGGGTGTCGGTCAGGGCTCCCAGCACCGACCCCGCGATCATCACTGCGAGACAGACCAGCAGCATCAGCCGTTTACCGAACATGTCCGCCAGGCGCGTGACCACGGGGATTCCAACCGCCCCGGCCAGCAGGGTCGCCGTCACCATCCAGGAGGCGTTGTCGACCGTGGTGGACAACAGGCGGGGGAAGTCGGGCAGCAAGGGGACCACGATGGTCTGTTGGAGTGCGGCCACCGTGCCGCACAGGCACAGCACCGCGATAACCAATGCCGGGGGCGCCGACCACCGGCGAACATGCCTACCTCTTCGCCTTCGACGGGAGATAGCTGCAGACGAGCGCTTCCGCCGTGATGAACCCATATGCGAAATCCCCCAACACGTCGTGCCGTCAGTCAGCCGATGGTGACCTCGCCCCGGTTGCCACCGAGGCTCTCTTATAGTTAGATCATTATGCAGAGTCGATTGATAGACATCATAGAGAGGTTCGTATGACCATCGGCAAGCTCTTCCACATCATCCACATGACAGGGGACCTTCCCGCCCTGGAATCCTGGTACGACGACGTGTTCAGCGTTCGCCGCGGCTTTCTCGACCACCACTACATGGAGGGTGAGAAGCGCGACGCCTCCTTGGTGGTCCTGGGTGACTGCGTCATCGAACCACTCGCGCCCGCATTCCGCGTGGAGGGCTGGGACGCCATGCCCATTGGCCGCTTCTACAAGCGGTTCGGCAACCACTGGCACTCCATCGCCTGGTACGACGACGATCCCGGCGAAACGTGGCAACGATGCACTGACAACAACGTGCGGGTGTTCGTCGAGGGCGGCGTCAGGACCGCAGAACGGCCGCCTGCCTCCTCCGCGATAATGACCCACCCCAAGGACACCATCGCTCAACTGGAGTTCATGCGGGTCGAGGGGACACCCCTGGAGAAGGACGACCCACGCCTTCAGCCGGGTTGGGACAGCACCTGGTGGGTCGACAACCACCCGCTCTCCCTCCACGGCCTTGCCTACACCACCGTCCTCACTAAGGACCTGGACCGTGCCCGAGGCGTCTACGTCGACGTCCTCGGCGGCACCCTCCTGCACGAGGGCGAGTCCGCTCTCACCGGAACCAGCGACGTCCACGTACTGCTGGGTGACACGGTGGTCCAGCTGTCGAAGCCGGTGGCCGAAGGAACCCTTGCCGCCGCGGACATGGGGGCCAACGGCGAGATCCACCACGCCGCCGCCTTCAAGGTGAGCGACCTGGACAAGGCGGAGGCCTATCTGGAGTCCAAGGGCGTCAAGACCCTCGTCCGAGACGACGACACCATCCTGAGCGACCCCAAGACCACCCACGGAGCCCTGTTCCGCTGGACCACCTGGGACGTCCCCGGTGGCCCCTTCGCCTAACCAGCCCCCGCCCGCCCGCGCGGGCGGGCGCCCCGACCCCCGGGAGTGACGTGAAAGGCAGAGCACTGGTCACCGGTGCCAGCAGAGGCATCGGCAAGGCGATCGCCCTGAAGCTGGCCAACGACGGGTTCGACGTCGCCATCGGTGCGAGAACCCTCAACGCCGACAGTCCGACGCTCGACCACAGCATGAGTGTGCACCGCAGGAACGACCGTCCGCTCCCCGGCAGCCTGGAGGAGACAGCGGAGCTGATCGGCCAGACGGGCCGGGAGGCCTTTCCCGTGCGCATGGACCTCACCGATCCGGGCTCCGTGGAGGAGGCCGTCGACCTGGTCCTCAGACAGTGGGGTTCCGTCGACCTCGTCGTGAACAACGGCAGGCACATCGGTCCGGGACTCATGGACACCATCCTCGACACCCCGCTTGAGCAATACCGCCTGTTCGTCGAGGCGCACGCCGTCGCGCCGATCCGAATAGCCCAGCTCGTCCTGCCCGGCATGCTGAGCAAGGGCGCGGGCACGTTCGTGACCATCAGCTCGGGCTCGGGCACGGACTTCTACCCCCAGGGCAAGCCCGGAGCGGGCGGAGCCGGGCTCGGCTACCGGCTGGGGAAATCGGCCGGCCACACTCTGGTCGGCAGCCTGCTCGCCGAGTACGCGGACCAGGGGATCAGGGCCTTCAACGTCGACCCGGGCCTGGTCTCCACCGAACGCAACTCCATCGAACTCGCCGAACTCGGGTTCGATCCCGACATGGGAGCGCCACCCGCCGCCATCGGCGCCGCCGTCGCGTGGTTGGTCACCGTATCGGAGGCTGACGAGCTCATGCGGGGCGACATCTCGGGGCAGGATCTCGCACGGGAGAAGTCCCTGTACTACTGGTGACTCAGAGGCCGCCCCGAGGGGAAGCACGCACGCTGGATCTTGGAGAAGGCCCCGAGCCCGAGTGCACGGACCCGCGACCCTCACTAACGGGGTCCGCAGGCGCGATCGGGTATCGCTGTCGCGCGAACGATCAACCAACCACCACGGGGCGACCCTAAACTCGGGCGCCGCCTGTCAGGAGGCCTCCGGCGATGCATCCTCTGTATTTGACACTGGGCATCATCACCTCGGTCTTCGCCGTGGTCGCGCTCGCCTTGTTCGCTCTGGGTTCGTACCAGATCTGGCGGACCGTGAGTGTGGGCCG
>NZ_BAAGZJ010000027.1:0-86471 GCF_054778635.1 Nocardiopsis nanhaiensis | reverse complement strand
CCTGCTCTTCCCGAGGCCGCGTGGATCAACGAACCGGACACCGCACCTACCGCGCAGCACAGCGCTGACCTGTGTGAAGCGGCCTGACGATCACCTACCCCTGTCCGATTCGACTTGACACACTCCGCCTGGCGGGTTGCCACGGCCCTGCAAGAGGACGGCTGGATCCTGCGCAACGCCCTCATCTGGCACAAACCCAACGCCGCATCCCGCCCGGTGGCCGACCGCTTCTCCTGCCACTACGAACTGCTGTTCCTCCTGGTCAAACAGCGCTGGTACTACTTCGACCCACGCCCCGGCCCCGCACACTCAACGCCCCAGGAACCGAAGGCCCTCAACCCCGATCCCGGCCGGGATCGTGCGTACGCAGCCACCCAAGACGGTCTCTGCAGCGGCATGGCCACGGCCCGCACCAGCGCACCCCTGCAACAGAGCCACCACCCCGGCGATGTGCGGACCATCCCCACACGGGCCCGGACGGCCTCTTCGGTCGGCTTCCCGATCGAGGTGCCCCTGCGCGCCATTGCCGCCGGATGCCGCCCCGGCGGCACGGTCCTGAACTGCTTCGCCGGTTACGGCACGACCCTGCAGGCAGCCCACCACCTCGACCGGTACGCCATCGGCATCGAGCTTCAGACAGCACGGGCCGATCGGATGATCAAACGCGTCAGCGAGGAGTGTCGATGATCACCACCACCCGACCCCACGCAGCACTGGCCACCGCGACCCAGGAGTTGCGGATTGGCTCGTTGTGCACCGGCTATGCCGGACTCGACATGGGGGTTGCCGCGGCACTGGGCGGCAACGCCCACCTGGCCTGGGTTGCCGACAACGATCCCGACGTCGAGCACCTGCTAACGCACCGGTACCCGGGCGTATGCAATCTCGGAGATATCACCACGGTGACATGGGAAGGCGTGGATCCGGTCGATGTGCTCACCGCAGGTTGGCCGTGCCAGGACATCAGCATCGCCGGCAGGGGCGATGGAATCGAGAAGGGAGACCGGTCAGGTGTGTGGTTCCGAGTCATGGACGCCCTTCGCCAACTACGACCGCAACTCGTTGTGCTGGAGAACGTGCTCGCCCTCAGGGGGAGGAATCGAGGGTTCGACCGCGTACTCGCAGACCTGGCCCAAGCGGGGTATGACGCACGCTGGCGTTGCGTACGCGCCTGTGACATCGGAGCACCCCACAGACGTGAGCGGGTGTTCGTTGTTGCCCACCCCAGGTTTCAGCGACGGGTCTCGGGGCCCCGCGAATCCACTCGCGCGTACGCAGCGCGGACGCCAGGTGCGTCTGTCCGACGTGCTCTGCCACCCGCCCGTCACATCCGCGCGCGCACGCACCCGCTCTGCGCACACCACCAGCAGTGCCCGCACACGAGGGAGATCGCTGCCCACACCACGTGCGAGCGATCACGTCAACGGAAATCCCGGGCAGAAGGATTCGCGCGGCAACCCCAGCTTGCCCTGCGCGGCCATCGCTACAACCAACGGCAACAACGACACCCAGCCGCGCCCCCACCGGCACCGTTTGCGTACGCATGGGCAGACTACGAACCCGCGATCCGGCACTGGGAGAAGGTGTTCGGCAGAGCGGCACCGGCGCCCACTGAGGTCGGCACCCGAGGACAACCCCGGCTAAGTGACGAACTGGTGGAGTGGATGATGGGCCTGCCGCATGGGTGGGTGACCGCCCCGGAGCTTGGCATACCGCGCCGTGCCCAGCTCCAGGCTCTCGGCAACGGCGTGGTGCCGCAACAGGCCGCCGCTGCCGTTCGGCACCTGCTCGCCGAGATGGCCTATGCCGAAGGGGGAGGCGCGGCATGGGACTGACACTGGTGCCCGTGCCGCTCGCTGAAGCTCGCGCCTACGTCGAGGTCTGGCACCGTCACCTCGCCCCGCCACGCGGCCACAAGTTCAGTCTGGGGTTGTTGAACGAGGATGGCGTCCTCGTTGCCGTAGCGGTAGTCGGACGACCGGTAGCACGTGGGCTTGATGATGGTCGCACACTCGAAGTCACCCGACTCGCCAGCAACGGTACACGCAATGCCTGCTCGAAGCTCTACGGAGCATCGGCGCGTGCTGCCCGAGCTTTGGCCTACCGGCATCTGGTGACCTACACCCGCGCCGATGAGACCGGGGCGTCACTGCGCGCCGCCGGTTGGAAACCCGTCGCGGCACTGCCGCCTCGGGAGGGGTGGCATTCGCCCCGACGGCCACGGACCGAGGAAGTTTCGAGGGTCCGCTGGGAGGCCCCATGAGCGGCGGATTGCAACCGATCGACCGCACTCTTTCGTTGCCGCGATGCCATGGGCCCTCTCCCAGCGGCGTCGTCCCGTACCTTCAACCCGGCCTCGTTCCCGCCCTTCTGAACAGAGTCTCAGAGGTCCAGCACCGTCAGGATCACCAGCCGAACGGGTCATGGCAGCGGCAATGGCGGCATTGCCGAACGAGTGCCGGTCTTGCCGCTCTCCCGCCCCTTACCTCTGAGGGAGGTTTGTGTGGCTAAAGAGGAAGAGAAAGGCCCTCACCAGCTAAAACACTGTGAAAATGGTGCTGCTGTCACCTATCCTCAAGGGCACACCAATCCCGACTGCGTACGCGAGGGTGCCCCTACTGTGCACCCGCCGGAAGCCCCTCCGTGCCTGACCCCCGAAGCGGCTCAAGCACTACTGCGGATTATCCGCAAAGCGTACGCACGGCGAATCGCCGACGACATTGACCCCTTGTCAGACGACAGAAGGACCTGAGACATGTCCACGGTCCAGGAACCACTGGATTTTGCCTTCCTCGGGCGCGTGTCCACCGAGGACCAACAGGATCCTGAATCCTCGCGCAACTGGCAGAAGGCTCGTGCCGAAACGCTGATCGGCCCTCGTGGGCGGATCGTAGCGGAGTACTTCGACATCGATCGGTCACGCTCGATCCCTCCGCAGCGCCGCCCAGAGGCCAGCCGCTTGCTGAACTCCCTTCCCGACCCCAGACGAGGCTTCCAGGCGGTGGTAATCGGAGAACCGCAACGGGCCTTCTATGGCAGCCAGTTCATGATGACCTCACCGGTGTTCGAGCACTACGGCGTACAGCTGTGGGTACCCGAAATCGGTGGGCCCATCGACCCCTCCAACGAGGCGCATGAGTTGATCATGTCGATGTATGGCGGGATCTCCAAAGGCGAGCGAACGCGGATCAAGACACGCGTCCGCAGCGCCATGGCTGCCCAAGCTCTGTTGGAGGGCCGGTACTTGGGAGGGCGCCCCCCATATGGGTACATGCTTGTGGACGCTGGTCCCCACCCCAACCCCTCCAAGGCCGCAGACGGCAAGAGAATGCGGCGGCTGGTCCCCGATCCTCAGACGGCCTGGGTGGTGGCGAGGATCTTCGCCGAGTACCTGATCGGACTGGGCATTTTCGCTATCGCCGAAGGCCTGACTCGCGATGGTATTCCCTCGCCCTCGGCCCATGACCGCAGGCGAAACAGCCACCGCTCCGGGATCGCCTGGTCCAAAGGCGCGGTCCGAGCGATCCTGAAGAACCCCCGGTACACCGGTCACCAGGTGTGGGCCAAACAGCGCAAGGACGAGGTCCTCATCGACGTCAACGACGTCCAACTCGGCCACCACACCCTGTTGCGGTGGAACTCCGACGATGACTGGGTGTGGTCGCGTGACCAGGTCCATGAGCCCTTGATCACCTACGAGGACTTCGCCCAGGCGAAGGCCCTGATGGGCTCACGCGGCCGGACCCCGGGCGGAGAGCACAAGACACGTCGAACCCTAAACCCCTACCTGTTCCGGGGGGCGTTCGAGTGCTGCCTGTGCGACCGCAGGATGCAAGGTCAGTGGTTGCGTGAGGAGGCCTACTACCGCTGCCGGTTCCCCGAGGAGTACGCCTTGGCCAACAAGGTCCACCACCCCCGGAACGTCTACGTGCGGGAGGCCGATGTGGTTCCTGTACTGGACAGGTGGATCGCGGGCGAGTTCTCCCCGAGCCGGATCGAAGCGACAGTAGACGCACTCATGAAGGAGGACACGGGAGAGGACGCCCGGAGAACTCGCGAGATCGCTGAACATAGACAGACGATGTCTGAGTGCGACCGCAAGCTCAAACAGCACCGTGCGGTACTGGAGGCTGGTGCCGACCCAGTAGAGGTCACGCAGTGGATGAACGAGACCAAGGCTGAGAGGTCAGCCGCTGAGGCCAAGGTGCACCGTATAGAGCGGACGCCGAAGAAGGCCGGTAAGGAGGACATCATGAGAATGGTTAACGACCTGGGCGACAGCGCCCGAGTGCTCGGTGAAGCCGAGCCATGGGACAAGGTCGAGCTCTACCAGGGCTTGGGCCTGCGGATGCGCTATGACCCCGTGAAAAACAGCGTGCGGGCCGAGATTCACCTCGACCCGCACCAAAAATCCAACGACCCCCGTAGGGGGATGGTTCGTGTCCGAGGGGGGACTTGAACCCCCACAGCCTTAACGGCCACTAGCACCTCAAGCTAGCGCGTCTACCTATTCCGCCACCCGGACTGGGGCGCTCGGCCGCTCTCGCGCCGAACAGGTTCAACCATAGCAAAGGTCTGAAGGGCTCCGAACCAGTTTTCCGCCCGGGGGTGACCGTGGCAGTCTCTAGGGCAAAAGGTGCGGCCGCAGACGGGAGAGCCAGATGGCGGAACCAGACAAGGGCTTGAGTGCGGCGGAGGTCGAGGTCGTCGACCTGTGTCGCGAGCTGATCGAGTTCGACACCTCCAACTACGGCGACCACTCGGGGCCGGGAGAGCGCAAGGCCGCAGAGTACGTGGCGACCAGGCTCGACGAGGTCGGGGTGGAGTCGCGGATCTACGAGAAGCACCCCGGGCGCAGCAACGTGGTGGCGCGGATCACGGGCGAGGACTCCAGCCGGCCGCCGCTGCTCATCCACGGGCACCTGGACGTGGTGCCGGCCGCCCCGGAGGACTGGACCCACCACCCCTTCGCGGCCGAGGTCGCCGACGGATGCGTGTGGGGCCGCGGCGCGGTCGACATGAAGAACATGAACGCGATGGTCCTGGCCATGCTGCGGCAGCGGCTCCGGGAGGGGCGCAAGCCTCCGAGGGACATCGTGCTGGCCTTCCTCGCCGACGAGGAGGCCGGCGGTACCTGGGGTGCCCAGTACCTGGTGAACGAGCACCCTGAACTATTCGCAGACTGCGACTCCGCGATCAGCGAGGTCGGCGGCTTCTCCTTCACGGTCAACGAGAACCGTCGCCTCTACCTGGTGGAGACCGCGGAGAAGGGCATCGCGTGGATGAAGCTCACCGCGCGCGGCACCGCGGGGCACGGTTCGATGGTCAGCAGCGACAACGCGGTCACCGAGCTGGCCGCCGCCGTCGCGCGCCTGGGTCAGCACGAGTTCCCGGTGCAGCTGACCCCGACCGTGCGGACCTTCCTCGAGGAGATCTGCGAGGAGTTCGGCATCCCCTTCGACGAGAAGGACGTCGACGCCACGGTGGCCCGGCTGGGGCCGATCGCCAAGATGATCGGTGCAACTCTGCGCAACACCCTCAACCCGACGGTGCTCGGCGGCGGCTACAAGGCCAACGTCATTCCGGGTGAGGCCACCGCGCAGGTCGACGGGCGCTTCCTGCCCGGCACCGAGGACGAGTACTTCGCCAAGGTCGACGAGCTCCTCGGCCCGAAGGTCAGCCGCGAGTTCATCCACCACCTGCCCTCGGTGGAGACCTCCTTCGACGGCGGTCTGGTCAACGCGATGTCGGAGTCCCTGCTGGCCGAGGACCCGGGCGCCAAGGCTGTTCCCTACTGCCTCTCGGGCGGTACGGACGCGAAGAGTTTCTCCCGCCTCGGGGTGCGCAACTACGGCTTCTCCCCGCTGAAGCTCCCGCCGGAGCTGGATTTCGCGGGCATGTTCCACGGGGTCGACGAGCGCGTCCCAGTGGACGGACTCCAGTTCGGGGTGCGGGTGCTGGACCGTTTCGTGGGCATGAGCTGAGCGATCGTCGGCACCGGCTGACCAGGGCCGTTGTGCGCTGACCCGAGAATGTCCCGGTATGGGCGAACCGCGTCGAGTAACTTCTCGGCGCGGTTTGCTTTCTCGCACACAGTCACCCAACGTGATGCTACGGTTGCTTTGAGTTCGGCGGGGTCTCCGTTTATCGGGCCCCGCAGTGTGACCGGAAGCGGCACGGCCGCACGGGACCGTCCAGCAGCAGCGAAACGAAGGGGCATTCATGGTGCTCGCGAGCCGAGGGTGGCTGGTTTCCTCCAGCCGCGCTGCTCGCAATGCCCGTGGAACCTACGCCCGGTTGCTGCTCCTGTCCGGCATCGTCGCCGTCGCATGGCTGGCCGGGGGAATGGGCGTCGCGCACAGCGAGGCCTCCCCCGAGTCCGGCGGGCTCGTCGACAGCGTCCTGGGTGACGTCGACGGTGTCCTCAGCGAAGACGGGGTCGATGTCCTGGGCGACGGTCACGTCGATAACGTCACCGAACGCGCCGATCAGGCCACCGACGAGATCCGGGAGACCCGGATCTCCGAAACCGCGGACCGAGCCGTCTCCTCCACGGAGGCCATCGCCGACACTGTCGTTCCGCAGGCGTCCTCGCTTCCCGAGTCAGCGCTCCAGGAGACGGGTGTCAGCGAGGCCCTTGAGGAGAGCACGGTCGGCGCGGTCGCCAACGGCGTGGTCGACGACACCGGCCAAGCCGTCGACGACACCGCTCGCGAGGCCACGGGCCTCGTCACCGGGGTCGCCCGCACCGGCCAGGACGTGGTGGAGTCCACGGACGAGTCCCTGCGCGGGGCCGGCCTGGTCGATGGCGTGGCTTCCGGCCTGACCGACACGGTCGGTGACGGCGGGATCGAATCCGTGACCGAACCCGGCGGACCCTTGGGCCTGCCGATCCTGGGCTCCGACGAGGAGCTCACGGCCGCCGTTCTGCCCGGGGAACAGCGTTCCGACAAGGAGCTCGAAGAGCGGGAGCGGGACGAGCGCGACGAGCGTCAGGACCGGGTGGCGCGCGCGGCCGACGAGGTCGCCGCACACGTGGCCGAGACGTCCTGGCGCGTGGCCGACGAGGCGTCGCAGAGCGCTGGCCACGAGGACTCCGACGACGAGTCCGCGGAGCGTATCCGCCTGATCGGCGGCGGCTCCGGGTACCAGGCCGGGCCGGACACCACCGGTGCCTCCGCCCCGTCCTTCCCCACGCCCGGTGCCGCGGGATTCCTCATGGCCCGGTCCGATCACATGGTGCTTCAGGCACAGCGGGTCGCCCTTCCCGGTGACCCCACCCTGGTGGTCCGCGACGCCGCGGACGACCCCTCCTTCTCCCCTGACTAGTCGCGCTCCAGACCGCGGCCGGTCCGTGCGCCCTGCGCACAGCCGCCTCACCCTTCCCGGTGGGCGTGCTCTCTTCCCCAGGCTTTGACGCCGGGATCCCGTCCGCGGTCATCAGGAGCATCCAGCAGAACTCCTCGTTGACAGGACATCCAATGACCCAGACAATCCACGTCCGATTCGCCGCCCTTCTGACAGCCGGATTCCTCGCCAGCACCGCGGGCATCGCCTACGCCGACACCACGACCAGCGGAAACGGTTCGATCGGTGGCGGCAACCAGGTCGAGGCCGACATCGACGCTCCGATCAACGTCTGCGGTAACGCCATCGCGGTCCTCGGACTCGCCGGGGCCGACTGCACCGACGGTGAGGCCAGCGTGACCGGTGCCAGTTCCACCAGCGCTCCCCGGGACAGCGACGAAGACCCCGGCGGCTACGACGGCTACTACCCCGAATACCCCGAGTATCCGGAGGAGCCGGAGGAGCCCGTCGAGGAGGAGCCGGAGGAGCCCGTCGAGGAGGAGCCCCCGGAGGACAAGGAGCGCGAGGAGCAGGCGGAGGAGGAGCCCTCCGAGGCGCCTTCCGAGTCCGCGTCTCCCTCCGCTCCGCCCGCCGACGAGCACCGCCTGGCGGTCACCGGTGACGACCAGGGCGCGCTCACCGGGCTGGTCGCCGCCGCGATCCTCACCGTCGCCGCAGGCGCCGGGCTCCTGCTCTTCGGCAGGCGCCGCAAGAGCGAGAGCTGATCGGCCTCCCGGGCCGCGCGCCCGGGGGTTGACGCGAGTCCCGCAGCACCGGCCACGGCCATGTGCTCGGGGTTCACGTCAGCCGCCGCTCAACCAGAGCGGAGCTGATCGACGGGGTGGGGTCGTCCGTACGCACCCAGCGGAGACGGACGGGACCGCACTCAGCAGCCCGGCAGACCACGCACCGACCAGGTGCGGAGCCGACCGGATGATCCCCGGCCTTGGCCGAAGGCCCGCGCCCCACCCAGGGGTGTGGAACGGCCTGTGGCCCATGCACTTCTCATCAACCTGTTATCTCGAAAGGACTTCCCACATGCGTAAGTGGGCAAGCACATCCGCGAAGTCCGTGCTCCTGGCGGCCGGCTTCGTCGCCCTCGGCAGTGGCATTGCCTACGCCGACAGCGACGCGGCCACCAGCGGCAACGGCTCGGTCCTCGGCGGCAACCAGGCGGTGGCCAACGCGGACGTTCCCGTGAACGTGACCGGCAACGCCGTCGGCGCCGTGGCCGGGATCGCGGGCGCCTCCAGCACGGACTCCGACGCCAAGGTGATCGACCACAACCACAACGACGTCCGCTCGTCGGGCAACGGCTCGCTGGCCGGCGGCAACCAGCTGGTCGTGGACGGCGACGTCCCGGTGAACGTGTCCGGCAACGCGGTCGGTGCCGTGGGTGGTGTGGCCGGAGCGGCCGCCACCGACGCCGACTCCGTGGTGCACCACAGCTCCGGTGACGACGGCTACGGCTACAAGGAAGACGACGGCTACGGCTACAAGGACAAGGACCACCACGGTCACGGGAGCGACGACCCGGACATCGCCACCTCGGGCAACGGCTCGCTGATCGGCGGCAACCAGATCGTCGGCGACCTGGACGTCCCGGTGAACGTGTCCGGCAACGCGGTCGGTGCCGTGGGTGGTGTGGCCGGAGCGGCCGCCACCGACGCCGACGCGATCGTCCGGCACCACCAGGCCGCCGAGGTCGAGCACCAGGCCGGTGAGCTCACCGCCACCGACCTGGTCAGCGAGGTGACCGAGAACGCGCAGGTCCTGCCGGACACCTCCGGTGTGGACGCCGGCGTCCTGCAGCAGTCCGCCCCGGACCGCGAGCACCAGTCGATCGCCACGTCGGGCAACGGCTCCCTGCTCGGCGGCAACCAGCTGGTCGTCGACGGTGACGTCCCCGTGAACGTCACCGGCAACGCCATCGGTGCCCTGGGCGGCGTCGCGGGCGCGGCCTCCACGGACAGCACCGCCAAGGTCGAGGACGTCGAGCGCGACATCCGGACCTCGGGCAACGGCTCGCTGGCCGGCGGCAACCAGATCGTCGGCGACCTGGACGTCCCGGTGAATGTGTCCGGCAACGCCGTCGGCGCCGTGGCGGGGATGGCGGGAGCGAGCTCCACCGGCGACGGTGCGGAGGTCGTGCACCACAGTGCCGAGACCGAGGAGCAGTCCGCGGCCACGGACAGCGCGCCGCTCGTCGGTGAGCTGCCCGAGGTGCCCGTCTCCGAGATGCTGCCCGTCGGCTACGACCTCACCGAGACCGCCGACCGGGCCGTCGAGGAGCCCGCCCCCGAGCAGGCCCCGGAAGAGGTGCCCGAGCAGGCGCCCGAGCAGGCCCCGGAAGAGGCCCCCGAGCAGGCGCCCGAGCAGGTCGAGGAGCAGGCCCCGGAGCTCGTCGAGGAGCTGCCCGAGGAGCTGCCCGAGGCCACCGACATCCCGGACGTCGACCCGGTCGGTGACCTGCTGGGTGCCGCGGGCATCGGCCTGTAACGACCACAACGGGTCCGCGAGGGCCTGTGCGGGGCGTGTGACCGGTCACGGCCACTCGCCGGACCAGGGGAGTGCGGCCTCCCGTTCCGTTATGGAACGCGGTGGACTGCGGGAAGCCGGACTCCCAGGGGCGGCGAAGCGGTGAACCGGGACCGTGCCCCGCGAACGGCACCAAGTGCCGTGCGCGTCCGAAGCACTGTGTCTTTGAAACGCAGCGTGGTGAGTCGCCTCCGCGCTCCCGTTCCGTTATGGAACGCGGTGGACTGCGGGAGAGTGGAGGTGGCGACCGCGGCGTTCCGGACGTGAGCCGAGTCCTCCCGGGAATATCCGGGAGGACTCGCCGCATTCTGGAGGCAGGGACACTCTGAACGCCCAAGTGTGATGCAAGTCACCCGATCGGGGCGTTAGAGGTGCTCGTCCGAGTGGGCGTCGGTCCGAAGGAGAGCGTCGCCACGGTCGGTAGCGCACGTTACGGGCCGGTACCGGTCGGGGTAGCGCTTATTCTGCGGGTGCCGGTGGGTGGAGTTTCGGAGTCCGCGGCGGGTCCACGCCGCGAGGGCCGTCCGCGCCCGCTCACCGACGGGGGAGTGCCTGTAGTTCGGTTACTGTCGGTTCCCACGGAACCGAAGGACCGCGGCCGACAGAACACGTAAGGCTAGACGTAGGGGAAAAAGCGTGCCACCCAAGAAGGGCAGCGCCGGCAAGAACGGCTCGAAGGACAACGGAAGTCAGGGGACGGGGACCGCTCTCGTCATCGTCGAGTCGCCAGCCAAGGCGAAGACCATCGCCGGTTATCTGGGGCACGGCTACGTCGTGGAGTCCAGCATCGGCCACATCCGTGACCTGCCCACCAAGGCCGCTGAGATCCCCGCGAAGTACAAGGGTCAGCCCTGGGCGAGGCTCGGTGTCGACGTGGAAGGCGACTTCGAGCCGCTCTACGTCGTCAACACCGACAAGAAGGCACACGTCAAGAAGCTCAAGGAGCTCATGGCGGAGGCCGACGAACTCCTGCTCGCCACTGATGAGGACCGCGAGGGTGAGGCCATCGCCTGGCACCTGCGCGAGGAGCTCAAGCCCAAGATCCCCGTCCGCCGGATGGTCTTCAACGAGATCACCAAGGACGCCATCCAGCACGCCAAGAACAACACGCGTGACCTGAACACCCGTCTGGTCAGCGCGCAGGAGACGCGGCGCATCCTGGACCGCCTCTACGGCTACGAGGTCTCGCCCGTGCTGTGGAAGAAGGTCATGCCGAAGCTCTCGGCGGGCCGTGTGCAGTCCGTCGCCACCCGCCTGGTGGTCGAGCGCGAGCGCGAGCGCATGGCGTTCACCTCCGCCGAGTACTGGGACCTCAAGGCGGTCTTCGACGCCACCGAGGCGGGTGCTGCCGACGGGCCCGCCACGTTCCCCGCCACCCTGGTCTCCGTCGACGGCAAGCGGATCGCCGCGGGCCGCGACTTCACCGCCCAGGGCACGATCCGCGCCGATCGCGACGTGCGCCACCTGGACGAGGCGGCCGCCCGCGGCCTGGCCGAGCGCCTGACCGGAACCGGGTTCGCGGTCAGCTCGGTGGAGCGCAAGCCCTACCGCCGCTCGCCGTACGCGCCCTTCCGCACCACCACCCTCCAGCAGGAGGCGTCCCGCAAGCTCAACCTGTCCGCGAAGCAGACCATGCAGGTCGCCCAGCGGCTGTATGAGAACGGGCACATCACGTACATGCGTACCGACAGCACCACGCTGTCGGACAGCGCGATCAAGGCCGCCCGCAGCCAGGTGCGGAGCCTGTACGGCGGCGACTACCTGCCGGACAAGCCGCGCGTGTACTCCAAGAAGGTCAAGAACGCGCAGGAGGCGCACGAGGCGATCCGCCCCGCGGGCGACACCTTCCGGACCCCTGCCCAGTCCGGGCTGTCCGGCCCCGAGTTCCGCCTCTACGAGCTCATCTGGAAGCGCACCGTCGCCTCCCAGATGAAGGACGCGGTCGGCGAGTCCGTCACGGTGAAGATCCAGGGGACCTCCACCAACGGCGAGGTCGCCGAGTTCAGCGCCAGCGGCAAGGTCATCACCTTCCACGGCTTCCTCAAGGCCTACGTTGAGGGGTCCGACGACCCCGCCGCGGACCTGGACGACCGCGAGCGCCGCTTGCCCCCGATGGCCGAGAGCGACCCGGTCAAGGCGCAGAGCCTGGAGGCCGAGGGGCACAGCACCCGGCCGCCCGCGCGCTACACCGAGGCCACCCTGGTGAAGGAGCTGGAGGAGCGGGAGATCGGCCGCCCCTCCACCTACGCCTCGATCATCGGCACCATCCTCGACCGGGGCTACGTCTTCAAGAAGGGCACGGCGCTCGTCCCGTCCTTCCTGGCGTTCGCCGTCGTGCAGCTGCTGGAGCGGCACTTCGGCAACCTGGTGGACTACAAGTTCACCGCGCGCCTCGAGGACAGCCTGGACAGCATCGCCCGCGGCGAGGCCGAGAGCCTGCCTTGGCTGCGCCGCTTCTACTTCGGCGGCCAGGACGCCGACGGCCAGGAGGAGATGGGTCTCAAGGAGCTGGTGGGCGACCACCTCTCCGAGATCGACCCCAAGGAGGTCAGCTCCCTCCCGCTGCCCGGTACCGACATCGTGCTGCGGGTGGGCCGCTACGGTCCCTACCTGGACCGCGACGGCGCCCGGGTGAACGTGCCGGAGGACCTGGCGCCGGACGAGCTGACCGAGGCCAAAGCCGAGGAGCTCTTCGCCCAGCCCAGCGGCGACCGCGAGCTCGGAGTCGACCCCGAGACCGGCCGCACGGTCCTGGCCAAGACCGGGCGCTTCGGCCCCTACGTCACCGAGGTCATCGAGGAGGCCGCGCCCGCCGAGGGCGAGACCAAGCCCAAGAGCAAGGCGAAGGCCAAGGTCAAGCCGCGCACCGGTTCGCTGCTGAAGAGCATGGACCTGGACACGGTCACCCTGGAGGACGCGCTGCGCCTGCTGTCCCTGCCCCGCGTGGTGGGACAGCTCGACGACGAGGACGTCACCGCGCAGAACGGCCGCTTCGGCCCCTACCTCAAGAAGGGCACCGACAGCCGCTCCCTGGAGACCGAGGAGCAGATCTTCTCGATCACCCTGGAGGAGGCCAAGGCGATCTTCGCGCAGCCCAAGCAGCGCGGTCGCCGTGCCGCGGCTCCGCCGCTGCGCGAGCTCGGACAGGACCCGGAGTCGGGCGCCAAGATGGTGGTCAAGGACGGCCGCTTCGGCCCCTACGTCACCGACGGAGAGGTCAACGCGTCCCTGCGCAAGGGTGACGAGGTCGAGTCGATCACCGACGAACGCGCCGCCGAGCTGCTGGCCGACCGCCGGGCCAAGGCCCCCGCCAAGAAGAAGGCCCCGGCGAAGAAGCCCGCGGCGAAGAAGACCACGACCACGAAGAAGACGGCGGCCAAGAAGCCCGCCGCCAAGAAGACCGGCGAGCCGAAGACGGCCGCCAAGAAGGCCTCCGAAGAGGCCTGACCGGTGTCCGCGGCCAACTGGCCGGACGGGCATCCGCCGTCGGCGGTGAGCAGTGACGCTCACCTGGACGTTCCCTCCGCGGGGCGCCCGGGTGAGCGTCCGTGCGTGTATTGCAACGGATACGCAACTTCATCCCCTGTCGGGGAATGATCTTGCGTACTACGCTGTGCAGGACGGATGGGGGCACGGAAACGTGTGTGACCTCCGCCCGTACCCCCCGATTCCATGGACAGGTGACTGATGCCTGTCAGTTCCTATCCCCCTCATCGATAATCTTGAGCGCTATGAGCAGATCTGCACCCCTGGGAGCGCCGGCCGAGGCGCAGAACGTCCTCGCGATCACACCCTTCCGAAGGCTGTGGGTCTCGCTTTCCCTCTCCAGCCTTGGTGACTGGCTGAGCCTGTTGGCGCTGGTGTCCCTCGCGGCCATCTTCACGGCCGACAGCTCCACTCTCGTCCAGTACCTCGCCGTCACCGGTGTCGTCGCCATCAAACTGGCGCCCGCGGTCCTCCTCAGCCCGCTCGCCGGTGCCGTCGCGGACCGCCTGGACCGGCGGTGGACGATGGTCGTCGGCGACGTCCTCCGCGGCCTCCTCTACGTCTCCATCCCGGTCGTCGGCCTGATGTTCTCCGGTTTCGCGCTGGAGTGGCTGCTGATCGCGAGCCTGCTCGCGGAGATCGTCGCCCTCTTCTGGACCCCCGCGCGCGACGCCACGATCCCCACGCTCGTGCCCAAGCGGATGCTCGGCCAGGCCAACCGGCTGACCCTCCTGGCCACATACGGTGCCGCTCCGGTCGCGGCCCTGCTGTTCGCCGCGCTGGCGTCGGTCAGCAACGTGTTGGGCGCGCTCGTGCCCACCATGGCCAACCCCGAGGCGGATGTCGCCCTCTACCTGAACGCCCTCACCTTCTTCGTGGCGGCGATCGTCGTCGCCGGGCTGCCGCTGCCCAAGCACACGGTGTCCAAGGACACGCAGAGCCCCAACCGCGACGCGAACATCCTGAGCGCCGTCTTCGCAGGCCGCGCGGCGGTCGGTGCGGGGGCGCTGGTGCGCGGCGCGGTCGTCGGCCTGGCTGCCACGGCCGCCGCGGGCGGCATCGTCCTCGGCGTGGGGCGCCCGCACGTGGAGAACCTCGGCGCGGGCAACGCCGGTTTCGGTGTCCTCGTCGCAGCGCTCTTCCTGGGACTGGGCCTGGGCCTGGTCTCCGGCCCGCGCGTCCTCAAGCAGTTCAGCCGGCGCCGCCTCTACGGGCTGGCCGTCATCCTGGGCGGTCTGGCCCTGCTCTTCTCCGGCGCGATCGCAGACATGGTCCTCACCGCGCTCCTGGTCCTCGTGCTCGGCCTGGCCTCGGGCCTGGCCTGGGGAATCGGGACGTCGCTGGTCAGCGTCGAGGTGGAGGAGGACCAGCGCGCAGCCGGGTTCGCCCTCCTGCACGGGACGGGCCGACTGGCGCTCCTCGGGGGCGCGGTCCTGGCCCCGCTGGCCGCCGGTTTCGCCGGTGACCACGAGATCCCCCTCGGCGGCCCGCTCAGCTACGACCTGTACGGCAGCGGCCTGCTCCTGATGGCGGGCGGCCTGATCGCCCTCGTCGCGGCCTTCGTCGCCTACCACCAGGCCAACCAGGACGTGCCCGAAGCCGGGCCCGGGCTTCTTCCCGAACTCTTCGCGGCGCTGCGCGGGATCACCCCGCAGTCCGAAGAGGAGGAGGACAGCAGGATCACCGGTGCCTTCATCGTCGTCGAGGGCGGCGAGGGCGCGGGCAAGTCCACCCAGGTGCGTGAACTGACGGTGTGGCTGCGGGACCAGGGGTTCGAGGCGGTGGGTACCCGCCAGCCGGGCGCCACCAAGCTCGGTATGCGGCTGCGCGGCATCCTGCTCGACCGCGAGAACTCGCACATCACCGACCGCGCCGAGGTGCTCCTGTACGCGGCGGACAAGGCCGACCACGTCGAACAGGAGATCCTCCCGGCGCTGCGCCGCGGCGCAGTGGTGATCAGCGACCGCTACGTCGACTCGCTGCTCGCCTATCAGGGGGCCGGCCGCGACCTGGCGGTGGACGACATCCGCGAGGTCAGCTCGTGGGCGACCCAGGAGCTGGTCCCCGACCTGACGGTGCTGCTGGACGTGCGCCCCGAGGACGGCCTGTCCCGGCTGGGCGGTCCGGCCGACCGGATCGAGTCCGAGTCGGCGGACTTCCACGCCCGCGTCCGCAAGGGCTTCCGCGCGCTCGCGGAGGAGCACCCGGACCGGTACCTGGTGCTCGACGCCCGCGAGCCGCAGGAGAAGATCACGCGGGAGATCCAGCGCCGTGTGCGGCCGTTGCTGCCCGACCCGGTCGACTCCAGCTCCGAGGCGGTCACCGGCATGATCCCGGTGATCAAGCCCGAGTAGCCGACCGTGCGCAAGGGCCCCTGCCGCCTCGAGCTTTCGAGCTGCGGCAGGGGCCCTTCGCGCTGTTGGCGAGCCGGTCGGACTCCGCGCCGTGGCCCGGTCCAGCCAGGATCCGCTCAGCGGGTCAGAGTCCACTCCCCGTCGCCCCCGACCTCCAAGATGTCCGCGCCTTCCTGCAGGGGTTCCTCTCCCTCGTAGGCGCCGAGTTCGTTGGCCATATAGTCGCTGCTATCCCCGGCGAGGCTTTTGACGCTGAAGTACCTGTCTCCTTCGTGGTACAGGCTGAGGGAAGCGAAGTTGCCAGTGGACCACAGCAGTTGGAGGACGTCGTCGCCGCTGTCGGAGTACTCGCTCTCGTCCGCCCGCCAGGGGGTCGCGTGGGTCAACGGCTCGATGGCGACCTCCCAGTCACCGTCGGCTTCGATCTTCAGCATGCCGATGTCGTCCTCGAAGATCGTGGTGAGCAGCATCCGGCCCTCGTATGGGCTTCGCTTGGTGGCCACCAGGTCCGCGGAGTCGGAGTCGGATCCCCCGGCGTACAAGCTGAACACGTCGGACCCCTCGTGGGTCATCGAGATGATCCGTACGTCGTCGAACGAAGGCTCCACCTCGACGAGGGTGTCACCGCTGCCGCTCGCCTCGAGGACGTCGTGCTCAGGGAAGTCCGGAGGGGTGCCCGGCCCTTCGGGCTCGTCGTCTGCGGACTCGTCCGTGCTGTCGCCCTCGGCTGAGCCCTCGTTTGGGGCCGCGTCGTCCGGGTCCGCTTCCTCGTCCGTTGCTGCAATGGAGGGGTCGTCCTGGGCGGTGGGTGTGCCGTCGGAGGGTACCCGGACGAAGGCGGCGACAGCGGCGAGGACGAGGAAGGCCGTGCCCAGCGCGGCACCGCCCAGAGCGACCTTGGTCCCCGTCCCCAAGCCTTGGGGCTCGGGCTGCGGGGGATAGCCGAACGGGTACTGGTGGGGGCTCTGTGGGCCGGGGCCGTGCGGCGGCTGGCAGCCCTGCGGTCCCGAACCGTGCGGACGGGGTGGGTTCACGGGATCTCCGTGCTCGTGGGGAGTCGGGGCTCCATTGTGGGGGAGGGGGACCGGGTTGTGTCGAGTCCTGTTCGGTCACGGCTGGGGGTGTAGGTCCGAGCCGAGTACCGACGCCTGGTTCGGGTCAGGTGGGGATCGGAACTGCTGGCACTGCCTTCGACCACCTGGACGCCCGTCTGCGACCCGGTGGCGATCTGCCCGAACCCCGGGGTCGCCAGCCCCGGAAGCTTGGGACGGCATGGCCGTGCCCCGGCCGGGGACCCACGCGTCCGACCGGGGCACGGAGACCGGTGGTCAGTCGACGGAGGTGTCTTCGGGGGTCATGAGGGCCTGGAAGGTGATCGGGCCGACGATGCCGTCGTCGTCGATTCCCTGTGCGGCCTGGAAGTCGTGCACGGCCGCTTCGGTCGCCGGGCCGAACTCGCCGTCCAGCAACAGGTCGTAGCCGTACCCGCCGATCAGCGCCTGCTGGACAGCCTTCACCAGGTTGCCGCTGTCACCTGTCTGGACGAGCCCCATGTCGTCGCTGAGGGCCTCCCAGGTGGCGGTGCCCACCACTCCGTCCGCCTCGACGTCCTTGGCGGTCTGGTAGTCGATGACGGCTTCGGTCAACCGCTCGTCGAAGTGCTCGTCGGCGTGGACGACGTCGAGGTAGCCGAAGTCGAAGAGCATGAACTTGACGACCGACACCTCCCAGCGGTTCTGCCCCTCCGCCAGCTCGGGCCACTCGGCCGCCTCGATCGTGGAGATCACCTCGGGCGGCGTGTCCGGGCCGTCGGCGAGCGCCGGGGCCCCCGAGAACCCGACGCCCGCGACCACGGCCCCGGACGCGATCAGCATGGCTACTCCGCGTGCCTTCGTCATGGTTCTTCCCTTCGCTTGTTGACGACGCCCCCGCGGCCGTCTCTACTGGGGTAGATCCGTGCCGGAGGCGACGGGTTCGCTTCGGCGGCCCTTCTGACCTGCTTCGGCCCCGATGACAACCCCGTACTGGAGGTCGCGTCGGTCCGCGGCCCGGGGCCGTCGTCACCAGCCGGTGGACACGATGGCCTGGAAGGTCGTGTAACCGACGATGCCGTCGTTCGGGAGGTCGGCGCTGTCCTGGAACCCGACCACCGCATCCAGGGTCGCCGGGCCGAACAGGCCGTCCTGCGGCACGTCGAAGCCGTGGCCCGCGGCGAGCGCGTACTGGACGGCCAGTACCCCGTAGCCGCTGTCGCCCTGCCCCATGGGGACCAGGTCCGCGGTGAGCGCAGCCCAGGTCTCGCCGTCCACCACGCCGCTCTCCGGGATGTTCCGGTCCCGCTGGTACTCCTCGACCGCCTCGCTCAGCCGTTCGTCGAAGTGCTTGTCGGCGTTGCTGGCGTCGTAGTAGTCGAGATCGTGGAGGATGTACTTGACGACCGTCACCTCCCAGGTGACGTAGCCCTCCTCCAGTTCGGGCCACTCCGAGGCCTCGACGGACGCCGTGACCTCCGGCGGGCTGCTGGGAGCGCCGTTCTGAGCCAGGGCGGGTGTTCCGGAGGCTCCGATCCCGGCGACGGCGGCCCCGGACGCGATCAGCACGGCGATCCCGCGTACCTTCGACATGTGCTTCCCCTCAGCGTGTGGACGGCGCCCCCGTGCGGCCGTCTGTACCGGGAGAGATGGCCGAGGCGGAAGCGCGGTTCGTCCCCGCGCGCCTTCTGACCTGGTTCGGCCGTGCGGACAACGGGGCGGACCGGTTCGCGTCGTTGACCGAATCGGCCGCGGGAAGCGGCGGAACGGGGCCTGTGGAAAACGGTCCGGGTGTCGTCCGCGGCTCCTATCCTGGTAACCAGACATTCCACGCGGCCCAGGGGGGAAGCTTGACGGTCTTCGACGACCTTGTCGGCCAGGAAACGGCGAGCGCCCAACTGACCCACGCAGTCAACGGCGCGGCCGACCTCCTCGCGGGCGGCCCAGGGGCGGGGATGACCCACGCCTGGCTGTTCACCGGCCCACCCGGCTCCGGCCGGGAGGAGGCCGCGCGGGCCTTCGCCGCCGCCCTCCAGTGCGACGAGGGGGGTTGCGGGCACTGCGGCTCCTGCCACCAGGTGCTGACCGGAACCCACCCCGACATCCTCTATGTGCGGCCCAGCGGGCTGAGCTTCGGTGTGGCCGCCACCCGCGACCTGGTGCTCCGAGCCGGGTCCAAGCCGTCCGGCGGCAACTTCCGCATCGTGCTCTTCGAGGACGCCGACCGGGCCACCGAGGCCGCCTCGAACGCCCTCCTCAAGGCGGTGGAGGAGCCCTCGCCGCGGACGGTGTGGCTGCTGTGCACGCCCACACCCGACGACCTCCTCATCACCATCCGCTCCCGCTGCCGCATGGTCACCCTGGCCACCCCGGGTACCCGCCAGATCGTCGACGCGCTCGTCCAGCGCGAGGGCGTGGACCCCGTCGCCGCCGAAGCCGCCGCCCGTGCCTCCGCTGGGCGGACCGACCGGGCGCGGCAGCTGGCCACCGACCCGGAGGCGCGCCGCCGCCGGGAGGAGGTCCTGTCCATCCCGGCCCGGCTCGACGGGCTGGGTACCTGCGTCACCTCCGCGGCCCGGCTGTACGAGATCGCCGAGGAGGAGTCCAAGGCGCTCACCACAGCACTCAACGAGAAAGAGAAGGACGAGCTCAAGGCGGCCTTCGGCGAAGGTTCGACCGGCAAGGGCGTGGCCAAGGCGGTCCGCGGGGCCTCCGGCGCCCTCAAGGACCTGGAGGAGCGGCAGAAGCGCCGGGCCACCAGGATCAAGCGGGACTCCTACGACCGAGCCCTGCTCGACCTGGCCGCCTTCTACCGGGACGTGCTCGCCCTGCAGATGGGCGCCACCGTGGAGCTGTCCACCGGGGAGCGCTCCGGAGACCTGGAGCGGATCGCCCGTTCCGGTACCCCGGAGTCCATGCTGCGCCGGATCGACGCGATCATGGCCTGTCGCGAGCGGATCGCGGCCAATGTGCACCCGCAGATCGCCATGGAGGCGATGACCTCCGCGCTCCTGGCCGGGTAGCTGGCCAGGGCCCGGTCGTGGCCCCTGCGGGTCCCCTGGCGCTTCCTGCGGTGCCCAGAGGACCCTGCGTGCCCCGGCACGGTTTCCCGTGCGGGGCCGGTGCCGACTCCGGCACGGGGTGCGGCGCGGGGCCGAGTGACCAGACCCGGGGCGAGGGCGGCGAAGCGCCCCGGGACAATGGTGCGGGACAGGATGCGACTGGAAGCTGGTGTCGGGTGGGTTCGAGGGTTCGGGGTTCGTTGGCGGTGCTGCTGACCGGGGCGGTGCTGGCGGTCGGCTGTACGACGGACGGCGGAGGCGACGGCACTCCGGAAGACGGGGCCCCGGTGGACTTCGCCGAGCAGGAGCTCGACTGGGCGGAGTGCGAGAGCGGCCTCCCGGACAGCGAGTGCGCGGTCTTCGAGGCCCCACTGGACTACGAAGACCCTGATGGCGAGCGGATCGAGATCGCGGTCAAGCGCACCCCCGCCGAGGGCGACGCCGTCGGTTCCCTGCTGGTCAACCCCGGCGGCCCCGGCGGCTCCGGTTACGACTTCGTCGACCACGCGCCCTATTCGGTCAGCGACACGGTCCGTGAGAACTTCGACGTGGTCGGCTTCGATCCCCGGGGCGTGGGCCGCAGCACCCCGCTTACCTGTCTGGATGCTGAGGGGGTCGACGATTTCCTCGGCACGGACTACGGGGACGGTGAGGGTGCCGACGACCTCGCCGACCTCAGCCCCGAGGGGCTCGACGAGATCGAGGCCAACAGCAGGGAGTTCGTGGAGGCCTGCGAGGAGAACGGCCCCGAGCTCATGCGCAACATCGGCACCGCCGACGTCGCCCGTGACATGGACATGCTGCGCGGCCTGCTCGGTGACGAGCAGCTCACCTACCTCGGCGCCTCGTACGGCACGCACATCGGCGCGCAGTACGCCGAGCAGTTCCCGGAACGGGTGCGGGCTCTGGTGCTCGACGGCGCCATCGACCCCAGCCAGGACCAGCTGAGCGTCAGCGTGGAACAGGCGGCGGGTTTCCAGACCGCGCTGGCCTCCTTCGTGGAGGACTGCCTGGCCCGGCCCGACTGCCCGATCGGTGAATCCGGCACCGGTGTCGAGGAGGGCATCGCGGAGTTGGACGCCTTCCTGGAGAGCGCGGCCGTGGAGCCGCTGGACAGCACCACCGGCGACGGCCGCGAGGTCAACCGGGCCCGTGCCGAACTGGGCGTGCTCGCCGCCCTGTACTCGGAGAACTGGTGGCCGCGGGTGCGGGAGGCGCTCACGGAGGCCGTGGAGGACGGTGACGGCACCGGTCTGCTGCTGCTCGGGGACGACCTGTACGGGCGCGGTGACCTGGCCGAGTACGAGAACTCGACCGCCGCGCTCATGGCCGTGAACTGCTCCGACTCCGAGGCACCCCGCGAGGTGGACGCCTACGCGGAAGCGGCCGCCGCGTCGGGCGAGGCGTCGCCGACCTTCGGCCCGACCCTCGCCTGGGGCGCGCTTCCCTGTGCCTTCTGGCCGGAGGAGGCGGTGGCCCCGCTCGGTGAGCTCAGGGCCCAAGGGGCCGACCCGATCATGGTGCTGGGTACCACTCGCGACTCCGCCACCCCCTACGCCTGGTCCGAGGCGCTCGCCGGTCAGCTGGACTCCGGGTTCCTCCTCACCAGAGACGGCGACGGCCACACGGGTTACCGGATGGGTGACGAGTGCGTGGACGAGATCGTCGACGAGTACCTGATGGAACTCGCCGTGCCCGACGACGGTATGGAATGCGCCTGACACGGCGGTGCGGTGTCCGGTTCGGGTGAGCCTGTACGTGCCACTCGTGAGAGGCGCTAGACTGGTTCCTGCTTCGCCGCACACGACATGTGGCGTCGTGCCGCCTTAGCTCAGTCGGCAGAGCGATTCACTCGTAATGAATAGGTCATCGGTTCGATTCCGATAGGCGGCTCAGCCAACTCAGGCCCGTCCGGGAAACCCGGGCGGGCCTGAGGCGTTTCCGCGGTTCTGACCGACCCTGGCCACGGGGGTGTGCTTCGGTGCGGGTTCCCGGCGCCCGAGGTGGATACGGTACATAGCGCAGACACTCCGGCGCGGCGCCGCGGCCGCAACCCCCTTTGGAGTCGATGGATGATTACGGTCCGCGTCTCGAAGACGGATCCCGCCGCCAGCTCGTCGTTGGGGAAGGTGATCCGGGACCCCCGGTACAGGAGATCGGACCTGTACTTGCAAGTAGACCCGGGGGAGTATGTGGAACCCCAGGTCATCGGGGTTCTGCGCCGAGTGGTTGTGGTCCCCACCGAAGGGTCTGGGACGGTCACGGTCGCGGCGGCCAACGAGACCAACGTGTTCAACGTGCACGGGGGCGGGAACCTGGAGATCTACGGGGTCTCCGTGCGGAGCGCCTCGGACGAGTACCCGCCCCTGTACGCGCAGAAGGGCGCTCGGGTCAGGACGGTGGACTGCGTCTTCACCGCGCCCCGGAGGGTCAACGTGGTGTCCTCCCACGCGGAGATCGTCGGGTGCCGGTTCGAGGACAGCGGACTGCTGTGGGACGGCAGTGAGGGCAGCGTACGCGACTGCTACTTCGCCGGGGCGGTGATCGCTGTCCAGGGCGGGTGCTCCCCGCGGATCAGCGGGACGGTCTTCACCGGGGCCCATGACGACTGGCACAGCCTCTACGTCGCCAACTCGTCCCCGGAGATCACCGACTGCGCCCTCGTGGACGGGGGCGGCGTCTACGTCCGGGACCGGGCACAGCCGGAGTTCACCGACCTGAAGGTCACAGGCTCATACGACTGGCCGGTCCGGGTCTACGAACGCTCCAAGGCGGTCTTCACCCGGCTGGTGGTGGAGGACGCCCGCAAGGAGGACACAGACGCCTTCTTCGTCCACGGGGACTCCGAGAGCACCCTGTACGACTGCGAGATCACCGACGCCACCCGCACCGGGGTGGCGATCGAGGGCGGCAGGCTCACCGCCCGAGGGTTGACCGTGAACGGCACCGCCACCGACGCCGTCCTCATCGACGGCGGGGAGGTGGCCATGACCGACCTGAGGTGCACCCGGGTCGGGAAGGCGGCCCTGGTGGTCGCCGACGGCGCCAGGGCGACCGTCGCGGGGATGTCCGTGGCCGAGAGCGGGGAGGAGGAACGCGGCGCGATCGCCTCGGTCCGGTCCCGGTTCGAGGTGAGCGATCTCCGGGTCAGCCGCTGGCACGGCCCGATGGCCATCGTCGTGGGCGGCCGTGGCGTGTTCGAGGACATCGTCGGCCACGATGTGGGATCGGGGGTCCACAGCCGTGAGGACGCCACGATCTCGGTGCGCGGCATGGTGCTGCGTGAGGCCCGCGAGGGTGGCCTGAACATCCTCGACGGCACGGAGATCCAGGTCCGTCACGCCGACCTCTCCGACTGCGGCGAGGACGCGGTCTACGTCCAGGGCGGCCACGTCACGATCCGGTCCTCCACCCTGTCCGGCAGCGGCGAGCGCGGGGTCCGGGTGGGCAGCGGCGGCGTGGTCGCGCTGGAGGACACCGCGATCCGGGACGGCCGGGGAGACGGCCTCATGGTGGAGGAGGGCGGCCGAGTACGCCTGGTGCGGTGCACCGTCTCCGGAAACGACGACGAGGGCCTGAACGCCTCCGACAGCGCCTCCGTGTACCTGGAGTACAGCACCTTCAGCGGCAACCGCGGGGGCAACGGAGACCGGGTGTCCGCGCGCGCCGCCGAGTCCTCCGCACCGACCGGTGACGGCACGGTGGGTGGATGCCCGGGTGAGGTTCAGGGCGACGGGACCGTGCGGGACCGTGCGCGCCCGCTGGAAGTCCTGCTCTCGGAGCTGGAGGGGATGGTGGGCCTGGACGGGGTGAAGAAGGAGGTCCGGTCGCTCGTCAACTTCCAGCAGGTGAGCGCGAAGCGGGTCGAGGCGGGGCTGCCGGCGCTGAATGTCAGCCGCCATTTGGTGTTCTCGGGGCCGCCCGGGACCGGGAAGACTACGGTGGCACGGCTGTACGGGGAGATCCTGCGTTCACTGGGGGTGCTCTCCAAAGGGCAGTTCCTGGAGGTGTCCCGGGCGGACCTGGTGGCTGAGCACCTCGGTGGCACGACGCGCAAGACCACGGACTTGGTGGAGCGTGCTCGGGGCGGTGTGCTGTTCGTCGACGAGGCGTACACGCTGTCGCGGCGCTTCGGCAGCGGCACTGACTTCGGTCAGGAGGCCATCGACACGCTCATCAAGCTGATGGAGGACTTCCGCGAGGAGGTCGTCCTGGTCTTCGCCGGCTACTCGGGTGAGATGCGTACCTTCCTCGACGCCAACCCCGGGCTGCGGTCGAGGATGGGTCGGACGATCGCATTCGAGAACTACACCCCGGAACAGCTCAGCGGGATCTTCGCGGGGATGTCCGCGGAACAGGGATACGACCTGGGTGAGGGCGTGCGCGACATCGTGGCCCGGCACTTCCGCAGGCAGCGGCGCGACGAGGCGTTCGGCAACGGGCGCGAGGCGCGCAGGATGTTCGAGGAGACGGTGCGGGCCCAGGCCAACCGGCTCGTGGAGGGCGGTTTCACGACCCTCGACGACCTCACCCAGGTTCTGCCCGAAGACCTGGACGGCGTGGTGGACCCCGAACTCGTCGCGGGGGTCGGCACACCACGGGACACCGGCCGGGTTCGCGTGCTGATGGACCGGCTGGACGGGATGGTGGGTCTGGCCGACGTCAAGCGCGAGGTGCGGGGGCTGACGGATCTGCTGTCCGCTGCCCGTCGGCGCCAAGCAGCCGGGCTGGGAACGCCGCCGTCGCGCCACTTGGTGTTCTCGGGCTCTTCCGGGACCGGGAGGGGCACTGTGACGCGGATCTACGGTGAGCTGCTGGCGGCGCTGGGCGTGTTGGAACGGGGCCAGGTGGTGGAGGTCTCGCGGACGGACCTGGTGGGAGCACCGGGAAGGAGGGAGCGGGGCCGGACGGAGCAGCGGACACGGGAGGCGTTCGAACAGGCGCGGGGAGGTGTCCTCCTGGTGTCCGATGCGCACCTGTTGACCAGGGGAGATTCCGGGGGTGAGCGGGCCGGGCAGGAAGCCGTCGATACTCTGCTCGGTCTGATGGAGGGCCACCGTGACGAGGTCGTGGTGGTCCTGGCGGGCAGCTCACGGGAGATCCGCGCCTTCCTCGCTGGGAATCCCGAGCTGGCCTCGCGGTTCTCCCGGACTGTGGAGTTCCCGTCCTACAGTCGTGCGGAGCTGGTGGACATCTTCGTGGGGATGGCCGAGGAGGCGGACTTCCTGGTGCCCGCGAAGACCTTGGAGGTGCTCTCGGAGCTGGTGGCCGCGGAGGGTGAACGCTTCGCGGAGGGCAACGGGCGCGAGGTGCGCGCGCTGTTCGAGGCGAGCGTGACCTGGCAGGCGCGGCGGATCGAGGCCGCTGCCGCCGCCGGTGGGACCCTTGACGTGGCCGAACTCCAGACCCTGCTGCCCGAGGACGTCCAGGCGGGAAACCCGAACACGCCCTAACGCCGTGCTCCGGCTCGCGCGGGGAGCGGTCACCGGGTGTCGGCCGACCTTGGCGGAATGATTACCCGGAGTGTGCGGCTGTTGTGTCTGTTGTGCGAGGTGTATGGGTAGTTGGGCGTTATGAGCCTGATGTTCATGCTGTTCGCCCTGCTGGGTGCTGTGGTCGTTCTCGGTGGGGGTTTCTACGGGCTGCGCCTGGTCGTCGGCCGTATGGAGGCACGGGGGGCCGTAGTCGAGCCGGAGCCGCCGAGGTCCGCGCCCCGGCGAGACGTGGGCGGGTACGTGCCCGCGCCGCGCGAGGCCGACGAACTTCCCGCGGAACTGCGCTCGCGCGTGCACAACCTGATCGCGCTGGGCTGCATCGACGAGGCGGTCCGGGCGGTCCGCGAACACCTGGACGGCGACGAGGGGCGCGCACGCGGCATCGTGCGGCGCCTCGGTGGCGGGAGGGCCGCGTTGGAGCCCTGACTGGGGAGAGCATGTCCCCCTGGCAGGTTCAGACCCGCTGCCGGTTCTGCAGCCAGCCCCACACGGTGGTGGCGACGAAGAGGACGCCGCCGATCAGGGCCAGCCAGAACAGTCCCTCGATCAGGATCCCGAGGATGGAGACAATCAGCCAGATCGCGAGCAGGACGAGGATGAGGTAGACCATCTGTGCTCCAGGTTGCTTCGCGTGCTTCGGGGTTCTACCGATGCCCTTATTTCGGGTTTCTAGCGGTGCCCCTACCCGCGCTTCCAACGCTCGAAGCGAGCGTCGTCCGTGTTCTGTTCCCGTCCGCGGCGGGACCCGGCCCGCAGAGCGTTCGCGGCCGGCCTCCGGCCAGCTCCTGGGGGCGGGGCTGTTGGGGTAGGTGTGTGCGGGTGCCCACTTCTGGGGAAGGGAGGGGCATGAGTCTGGAAGAGGCATCACGTCAGCTGGAAGCCGCCATCCACGATGCGCGGGTCTCGTTCGACTGCATCCTTTTGGAGGAGTTGGACCGGGCACACACCAACGCGATCACCGCCAGAGCAGCGGTGGACGCGGCGGAGCAGGCCGTCCGGGTGGAGCTGGAGAAGCGGGCGGCCGCGGAGTCGACCGATTCCGCCGACGCTGACTCCGACTGATCCGAGTTCCACTTTTTGGAGCTTCATACATCGAACATGTTTTCGAACAGCGGGTATGCTGTCTGGTATGCCCGATCAGTCCCTGACGTCGGACTGGCCCGCGAGTGTGCACCCACCCGGGTCGGACTCCTTCGAGCAGACGGCCCTGGAATGGCTGTTCGACCACGTGCCCGCCGACTACCGGTTGCACGGGGTCCTACGGCGCCACCCCGTAGCCCTCTCCCGGTTGGCCCGCCAGTACGTCTCCGCGACGCTGGAAGCGGCCCGAGAGGGGTATCGCACGGCCCGCGTCGACCTGCGTGACCACCTGTCACCACACGCCCTCGACCAGGTCATGAGCGCCTACCTCGCCGAAGGCCAGCGCACCGCAGGGGTGCTGCGCTCCATCGAGGCCGTGGACGGGGCGTTGCGCGCGGCGGTCCCGGAGCGGGGCGACCATGAGTGAGCGGTCGCAGTACCACCGGGTTCGCTTACGCGGTCACCCGGACCAGAACGGCGGTCTCGTCCCCGGTGTTCACCAGGTGCTGGTGCCACTGGCCGGAGGCGGTGCCGACGCCGCCCATCACGCGGGCCCGGTCCGTGGCCAGCTCGGCGGCCGAGCGCATCTGGCCGTCGTCGCCGGAGGTGATCAGGTGCGCCTTCCCGCTCACCAGGTAGAGCACCTCCAGGCTGTGCGGCCGGTCGGAGCGCCGGGCCGGTCCGGGGACGAAGCTGTTGGGTTCGAGGGCCACGGTGGTCACCCGGAAACGTCCGCTCACGTGGCGTCGCGCACTGCGCGGGGCCGGCTGCCAGCGTCCGCGCCGGGTCGGCCACAGGGTCGGTCGGCGCAGCGTCCCCGCGGCGCCCCGGGCGGCGGAGACCAGCTGTCCGATGGTGGGAAGTCGGCGTTGGCTCAGGTGGGCGTAGCCGGAAACGCGGCCGGCGTCGACCACGTCGCCGATGCCGTCGAGGGAGACGGTCGCGGGGCGCGGGCGGGGGGTGTGTTCGGTCGTGGAGGGGCGAACGGCGGTCGTCGCGGAGGCCTGGTGGGGCATCGTGAGAAGATCCTTCACGTGTACGCGGCCGGGTCCTGTGTCCGTGGCCGCGAGGGTGTCGTCAGTGGGTCCCGGCGGGGCCGGGGTGACAGGGGCGGCCCCTCCGAACACGCGTTCGGAGGGCAGGATCGCCCTGGTGGAATCCGTTCGCGGACAGGTCACACAGAAAAGTGGACGCCGCTCACGGGCTGGTCGCGCGGGGTCGGTCGATTCCGTCCCCTCGGCTACGACTCAGTGACGACAACACGGACACGCCGCACGGGCCAGGTGGCAGGAGGCCCAAGGGGCCATGCGAGCCGTGGCGTCGGTGCGGGTGCGCGGATACATGGACGTAAGGAGACCAGCAAAGCCAGTGGTGAGTCAAGCGATCACCGAGAATCACGCGTGTCGAACCGCTCACCCTTGGCCAGTCCCGGACGTGTTGCGGGAGGACTCCCGTGGTGGTGACATGTGGAGCCCGAGAACACGGCGCGTCCGCCGAACCGGGCTCCACCCCCCAGTACAGCCGTAGCGACAGGAGTGGCCGTGCAGCCGTCCGTTCCCAGAGGGCAGCCTTGACCCCCGAGGTCCAGGGCCTGTGGGCGCGCGTGCTGGCGCGTGCCCTCGTCGTGGTCGCCGTCGGCGTGATGGCCCTCGGGTTCCTGGGGGCCGAGGCGGCGCTGCTCGTCTCTGGGCTGACCGCGCTCACCTACGTGCTGCTGTGGCTGCGGTCCAGGTATGCCGGTGCCCTATTCGTCACCCCCGACCGGGAGGGCCGAGGGGACCCTCCCGACCGTCCGGGTCCGCATCCACGCCGCCCGCGTCCGCCCGGGCCGCCACGTCGGCGGCCTCAGGGCCCCGGCTGGCCACCGGAGCCGCGCCGCCCTCCGGACGAGTACTGAACCCGGTGCCCGGCCGGACTCGGTCACCGGTCCGTCGCACACCGGCCCATCGCAGCTCGCAGGAGGTGTGGCCCCGCGGAAGAACCGCGTGTCTTTCGACGAACCGGGGAGCGTCGCGCCGAGTGCGGCGTAGATTCTAGGTCTATGACGGACCAGGATCTCCTGCATGCCCTGCGCTCCGGCCGAACCCCGCCCTCAGACGCCTACGTATGGCTTCTCGATGCTTACGGAGAGGAGCTGTACCGGCGCTGCATCCTGGTCCTCCGTGATCGCGACGCCGCGCATGTCGTACTCAGGGACACCCTGATCGTCGCCCGAGCGCACAGCGCGCGCCTGCCGGACGCCGCACGGCTGGGGGAGTGGCTGCACGCGCTCGCTGAAGCCGAGTGCGCGCGCCATCGGGCGAGCTACGAGGCCGACCGCGCGCTTGCGCTTCCGGAGAAGACGGAGCTGGTCCGTGCCAGGGTGCTCAACGGAATGTGCGGATCCGCGCTGGACGGCTACCGGCTGCACGTCGCGGCACGGGCCGACCGCTTCGGCCGGGACGGCTTCCCGCTGGGTCCCGACAAGCGCCAACCGACACGCCCGACGCTTTTCCCGCTGCCCATCGTCCTCGCCCTGCTGTGCGCTCTTCTGCTCATCGCGCTGGCCGGCTACGCGCTCGTCCGCGATCCCGGCCAGGAGCCGGTCCCGTTGGCTCCGGACAGCGCCGAGGTGAACTGAGCGGTACTGCCAACGGGAACGACGACGGCCGACGTGAAAGACGAGGACCCGGCGGGGAAACCCCTGCCGGGTCCTGCGAAGCACCGAGATGCTTGTGGCGCTTGGCTACTTGCCCTCGTTGGTGATGTGCGACGCGTCGCCGTGGGAGCCGTGCTCCTCGCCGCGCTTCACCGAGGCGATGATCTCCTGCTCGGCCTCGTGGCGGCCGACCCAGCTGGCGCCCTCGACGGACTTGCCGGGCTCGAGGTCCTTGTACACGGTGAAGAAGTGCTCGATCTCGAGGCGCTCGAACTCGTTGACGTGGTGAATGTCACGAAGGTGCTCCTGGCGCGGGTCCGTCGCCGGAACGCACAGCAGCTTGTCGTCGCCGCCCGCCTCATCGCGCATGCGGAACATGCCGATGGCGCGCGCCCGGATCAGGCAACCCGGGAAAGTCGGGGCCTTGAGCAGGACAAGGGCGTCCAAGGGGTCGCCGTCCTCGCCGAGTGTTCCCTCGACGAAACCGTAGTCGGCGGGGTAGGTCGTGGAGGTGAACAGCATGCGGTCGAGACGGATACGACCGGTCTCGTGGTCCACCTCGTACTTGTTGCGCTCCCCCTTGGGGATCTCGATCGTAACGTCGAATTCCATGCTGATCTCGGCTCCCAATGCGACTAATGTCGCCGTATAACTACAACGTCAGGCCGCGACACCGAAGGAAGGGCAGGTGCCCCGGGTGCGACGGGTACGAGGCGAGGCGTTCCTCGCGCTGGCCCTGCTCAACATATTCGTGCTGATCACCGGGTTCGCAGCCCTGGACGTGATCGAGGCACGACCACTTCCGGCGGTGCCCAACCCCGTCACGCACGCCGACGGCGTGGCGGCGGTTGCACCCGCGGACCCGACTCCGGCGGCCCCGGAACGGATCGCGGACGTTCTTGATGATCCCATGTCGTCTTCTGGGCTTGAGGAGGGCCTCTCCGGTTACGTGGTTGACGGCGCCACGGGGGAGACTCTCTTCGAGCGGGACGCGGACGCCCTGGTGACCCCGGCGTCGACGACGAAGATCGCCACGGCCATCGCGGTATTGGACGCCGTCGGCCCCGACCACGTGCTGCGGACCGAGGCCTACCTCGACCCCGAGGAGAACCGGGTGGTGCTGCGTGGAGGGGGAGACGCGACTCTGACCGCGACCGCCGACTCAGCAGCATACCCGCAGGTAGCAACCTTGGAGGAGCTCGCCGAGGACACCGCTGCCGCCCTGGCGGACCAAGGACTGGGCACGGTTGCGGTCGGCTACGACGACTCGCTGTTCACCGGGTCCGACACCGGGCCCGGGTGGAAGCCCACCTACGTCACCGAGGGCAGCACCGCGACCATCCACGCGCTGCTCACCGACAGCGGCCGGGTGGACCCTGACGTGTCCACCCGGGCCCCGGACCCGCCCCTGGCCGCGGCGGAGGCCTTCGCCGACCGGTTGGAACAGGCCGGGCTCAACGTCGAGGGCTCGCCGGACGAAACCGAGGCCTCCGGGGACCCCGTCGCCTCCGTGGACTCCATGCCGATGACCGGGCTGGTCGAGTTCATGATGCTGGCCAGTGACAACAACATGGCCGAGTCGCTGGGCCGGGTCGCCGCCATGGCGATGGGCGAGGAACCCGACTTCGCGGGGGCGGCCGAAGCCACCCACCGGGTGATGGACGATCTGGGGGTCGACGGGGTGGAGCTGGCCGACAACAGCGGCCTGAGCCCCGACAACCGCATCACGGCCCACGCCCTGGTCGACATGGTGAAGGCGGCCTCCGACGAGCCCCGGCTCAACGCGACCATCACCGGCATGCCCACAGCGAACTCCACCGGTACCCTGGCCGGACGCTACTCGGAATTCTCCACCTCCCCTGAGGGGGCCGGGATGGTGCGCGGCAAGACCGGGACCCTCGACGGAGTGAGCACCCTGGCCGGCACCGTCCACGACCTGGAGGGCAACGTGTTCGTGTTCGCGCTCATGGCCAACAGCCCGGGCGCCTCCGGCCCGCAGCTGGACACCCTCGCCACTGCTCTCAGCCAATGCGGCTGTTCTTAATACTTTGGGCCTCCGCCCGCCCGTCGCCCGCCACCAACCCTCAACCGACGCGCTGGCGCGCGCAGCCCCGTTCGCCCGTCGCCCGCCACCAACCCTCAACCGACGCGCTGGCGCGCGCAGCCCCGTTCGCCCGTCGCCCGCCACCAACCCTCAACCGACGCGCTGGCGCGCGCAGCCCCGTTCGCCCGTCGCCCGCCACCAACCCTCAACGGACGCCTTCTGCGCAGTCTGGAACCCGGCTCGTTCCTCGCTAGCGGCTTGACTCCTCTTGCACTGTGCTTGCTACAACCCAGACTCTCGGGCGCTCGAACGGGAACCCCCTGCGGTTGCTGCCTTGCGTGAGACGCATTTGGCCGCCCTCAGGGGTATCCCTGGCTGGGCCCTGAATCGGCGCCCTGATCTCCGTGCTCACGGTTGTCGCATGGGTAGGCTGACGGTGTGACTGTGATCGACTGGGACGTAGCCGTCAACACCGGTGTCCGCCTCGTGCGCCCTGGGCCGCAGGTGGACCTGTCCGACGCACGGCAGGCCGTGGCTCAGTTGCGCGAGCTTTCCACCGTGGCGGCCGGGCACGTGCGCGACTTCACCGGAATGAACCCCCTCGAACCCTCAGGGCCAGCGGTCATCGTTGACCGCCCGGGATGGATTCGAGCCAACGTCGACGGGTTTCGGGTTGTTCTCGAACCCGTACTGGAACAGATGGGCGCCGACCGGCTGAACAACAGCCCGGCCGGGAACCTGACCACCGCGGTCGGTTCCCGGATCACCGGGGTGCAGCTGGGTGCGGTCCTGTCCTACCTGGCCGGGCGGGTCCTCGGCCAGTACGAACTCTTCCTGCCACCGGACCCGGACGGCAACTCGCCGACCGGGCGCCTGACCCTGGTGGCGCCCAACATCGTCAACACCGAACGCGAACTGGACGTCGACCCGCGCGACTTCCGCCTGTGGGTCTGCTTGCACGAGGAGACCCACCGGATGCAGTTCACGGCCACGCCGTGGCTGCGGGACCATGTCCAGGACCTCATGCAGGAGCTCCTGCTGTCCACGGAGATGGAGGCCTCGGACCTCATCGACCGCCTCCGGCAGGCGGGCGAGGCCGTGGCCGATGCGGTGCGGGGAGGTGACGGGAACCTCCTCACCGCGTTCCACAGCCCGGAGCAGAGCGAGCTGATGGACCGGATCACCGCCGTCATGAGCCTTGCGGAGGGGCACGGGGACTACGTCATGGACGCGGTCGGACCGGAGGTCGTGCCCTCGGTCGAGACCATCCGGGCCCGTTTCCAGAAGCGCCGGGAGTCGCCCAACCCCATCGACCGGATCATGCGCCAGCTCCTGGGCATGGACCTGAAAATGAAGCAGTACGAGGAGGGCGCCGCCTTCGTCCGCCAGGTCGTCGCCCAGGTCGGGATGGCTGAGTTCAACAAGGTGTGGACTTCGCGCGAGACCCTGCCCACCCTCGAGGAGATCCGCAACCCCGCGAAGTGGATCGAACGGGTCGTTCGGCCCGCCGCCATCACGGAGTGAGCGGACCGCCCCCCGCCGTGGCCGCCGTTCGATCGGCGGTCCGGCGGGTGCTGTCCGACCTGCCGGACGGGACTACGGCGCTGGTGGCGTGCAGCGGGGGGGCCGACTCCTTGGCGCTGGCGGGGGCGGTGGCCTTCGAGGCGCCGCGCCTGGGCCGCGCCGCCGGCGCGGTCACCGTCGACCACGGACTCCAGACTGGATCGGACACCCGTGCCAAGGCCGTCGCCGACATCGCGCGCGGGCTCGGCCTGGATCCGGTCCTGACCAGGCCCGTGCGGGTCTCCTGCGGGGGCGGTCCTGAAGCCGCGGCCCGGCACGCCCGCTACGGCGCACTGACCGCAGCGGTCTCGGAACACGCCCCCGCGGTGGTGCTCCTCGGCCACACCCTTGACGACCAGGCGGAGACGGTCCTGCTCGGGTTGGCGCGCGGCTCGGGGGCCCGTTCCCTGGCCGGGATGGCCCGGCGCACCGGTGACTACCTCCGCCCCTTGCTGGACTTGGACCGCGTGACGGTCCGGGAGGCCTGCGACCTGATGGGCCTGCGTCCTTGGGAGGACCCGCACAACCACGATCCGCGCTTCGCCCGCTCCCGGGTGCGCCACGAGGCGCTGCCCGCGCTGGAGAGGGCGCTGGGGCCGGGGATCGCCGCCGCCCTGGCCAGGACGGCGGCCATGCTCCGTTCGGACGCGGACACGCTGGACGGCCTCTCCGACGAGCTCTACGCGGAGTCCAGTGAGCTGGGTGCCGACACGGAGGAGGGTGAATGTGTCGGAGGTCTCTCCGTAGAGCGGTTGGAGCGGGCGGACTCCTCCCTGCGTACCCGCGTCCTGCGCCGCGCAGCCCTCGATGCGGGGTGCCCGGCCAGCGCGTTGACCGCGCGGCACGTCCGCGAACTGGACCGGCTCGTCACGGAGTGGCGCGGGCAGGCCCACATCGACTTGCCGGGCGGGATTCGGGGACGCCGCGCCGCTGGTCGGATCCTCTTCGGGCGCTGAGCCGTGCATGCCCCCGCCGGGTGGTCCGGCACCGTAGCCGCTTTCGGCACGCTTATCCTGGTTGCCGCAAACGGGGAATCCAGCAGCGAGGACATGAGCGTGGACGCCAAAGACATGGGACAGGACCTGGAGAAGGTCCTGGTCACCGAGGAAGAGATCAAGACGCGCCTGGCTGAGATGGGCGCGCAGATCGATGCGGACTACGCGGGCAGGGACCTGCTGATCGTCGGAGTGCTCAAGGGCGCGGTCATGGTCATGGCCGACCTCGCGCGGACGCTGCACAGCCCCGTCACGATGGACTGGATGGCCGTCTCCTCCTACGGGGCAGGGACCACGTCCTCTGGCGTGGTGCGCATCCTCAAGGACCTCGAGACCGACATCAAGGACCGCGACGTCCTGATCGTCGAGGACGTCATCGACTCCGGGCTGACCCTGTCCTGGCTGGTGGGCAACCTGAAGTCACGCGGCCCCAAGTCCGTCGAGATCTACACCATGGTCCGCAAACCGCTCGCCTTCGACGTCGACCTCGACGTCAAGTACATCGGTTTCGACCTGCCCAACGAGTTCATCATCGGTTACGGCCTCGACTACGCCGAGAAGTACCGCAACCTGCCGTTCATCGGCACGCTCGCACCGCACGTATACGAGAGTTAGAGAAGTACGCTCTCCCCAGTTGGGGAAGTACGCTCCCTACCGAGGCGCGGGCCCGCGGAGGTCCGCGCTCGGCGGTTTCCGGGAACAACGGAACGGGTCGCCGTCGTTGCCCCCATGACGGCCCCGTCACCGGCCTGAGCGGTGTGCCCGCTCGGCGCGACGAGGTGTACCGTCGAATATCCCGGCGTCATCGCAGGGAGCACGTGTCCGATAGGTCCTGCTTCGGAAAGTCCTCTGGGGCGGGCGGCCTGGTCAGGAGGGACGGACCCGACAGGGTTCCGCTCACATGAATCTGAAGCGTTTTTTCCGCGGCCCGTGGTTTTGGATCCTGGTCGTCGCCCTCATGCTCATCATCGGCTTCCGCGTGTTCGACGTCGGGGCCGGGCCGCAGCCTGAGGAGACCGACACCTCGCACGTCTACATGCTCATCGAGCAGGACCAGGTAGACAATGCCGAGCTCGTCGACCGGGACCAGCGCATCCAGCTGACCACGGTCGACGGGGACATCTACGAGTCCTACTGGGTCGAGGGCCAGGGCCTGGAGCTGGCGTCCATGCTCCAGGAGTCCAGCGAGAACCCCGAGGGGAACCTGGACTCCTACGAGGTCTCCGTCGCCACCACCCCGATCTGGACCACGGCGCTGTTCAGCCTGCTGCCGCTGATCATCATCATCATCATCTTCTGGTTCATCTTCAGCCAGATGCAGGGCGGCGGCTCCCGGGTGATGCAGTTCGGCAAGTCCAAGGCCAAGCTGATCACCAAGGACACCCCGAAGAACACCTTCGCGGACGTGGCCGGGGCCGACGAGGCCATCGAGGAGCTCCACGAGATCAAGGAGTTCCTGCAGAGTCCGGAGAAGTTCCAGACGATGGGGGCCAAGATCCCCAAGGGCGTCCTGCTGATGGGCCCGCCCGGAACCGGTAAGACCCTTCTGGCCCGCGCCGTCGCGGGTGAGGCCTCGGTCCCCTTCTACTCCATCTCCGGTTCGGACTTCGTCGAGATGTTCGTCGGTGTGGGCGCCTCGCGGGTCCGTGACCTGTTCGAGCAGGCCAAGGCCAACGCCCCCGCGATCATCTTCATCGACGAGATCGACGCCGTCGGCCGCCACCGCGGCGCGGGCATGGGCGGCGGACACGACGAGCGCGAGCAGACCCTCAACCAGATGCTGGTCGAGATGGACGGCTTCGACGTCAAGGGCGGCGTCATCCTGATCGCAGCGACCAACCGCCCCGACATCCTCGACCCCGCGCTGCTCCGCCCGGGCCGCTTCGACCGCCAGGTCGTCGTGGACCGGCCGGACATGGACGGCCGCAAGGAGATCCTCCAGGTCCACGCCAAGGGCAAGCCCATGGCCGACGACGTGGACTACACCGTCATCGCCCGCCAGACCGCCGGGATGACCGGTGCGGACCTGTCCAACGTCATCAACGAGGGTGCGCTCCTGTCGGCCCGGGCCGACAGCAAGGTCATCGACCACGCTGTCCTCGAGGAAGCCATCGAGCGTGTGATGGCCGGGCCCGAGCGCAAGACCCGGGTGATGTCGGACCGGGAGAAGAAGGTCATCGCCTACCACGAGGGCGGTCACGCCCTGGTGGGGCACGCGCTGCCCAATTCCGACCCGGTGCACAAGATCACGATCCTGCCCCGCGGCCGCGCCCTCGGCTACACGATGTCGGTACCGACCGAGGACAAGTTCCTCACCTCGCGCTCGCAGATGATGGACCAGCTGGCCATGATGCTCGGCGGTCGCGCCGCTGAGGAGCTCGTGTTCCACGAGCCCACCACCGGTGCGGGCAACGACATCGACAAGGCCACCAACCTGGCCCGCAACATGGTCACCGAATACGGCATGAGCGAGCGACTGGGTGCCCGCAAGTTCGGTTCATCCAACACGGAGCCGTTCCTTGGCCGGGAGATGTCCCACGCCCGCGAGTACTCCGAGGAGATCGCCTCCATCATCGACGAGGAGGTGCGCCGCCTCATCGAGTCCGCGCACGACGAGGCCTACGAAGTCCTCGTCGAGTACCGGGACGTACTCGACGAACTGGTCGTGCAGCTGCTGGAGAAGGAGACGCTCACCAAGAGCCAGGTACTGGAGATCTTCGCTCCGGTCCGGGACCGGCCCTCCCGCGGTTCCTACACCGGTTACGGCAAGCGCCAGCCCTCCAACCGGCCGCCCGTCCGCTCCAAGAAGGAGCTGTCCAGGCTCAACGGCGCCGAAATCCAGGGCTCATCGACCAACGGCCAGCTCTCGGCGGGGCCGACCACCAGCACTGAGGGAGACGAAGCGTGAGCGCGGACCTGCCGGCCAGATCCGTGGACCGCGAGCGCATCGCCCGCGCAGTCCGGGAGATCCTGATCGCCATCGGGGAGGACCCCGACCGCGACGGCCTGGCCAAGACCCCCGACCGGGTCGCCAGGGCCTACGAGGAGCAGTTCGCCGGCCTCGACCAGAAGCCCGGCGACGTCCTCACCACGGTCTTCGAGGCCGACCACGAGGAAATGGTCCTGGTCAAGGACATCGAGTTGTACTCGACCTGCGAGCACCACCTCGTCCCGTTCTACGGGGTCGCGCACGTCGGCTACATCCCTGGCGCGGACGGCCGCATCACCGGGCTGAGCAAGCTCGCCCGCCTGGTGGACGTCTACGCCCGCCGCCCGCAGGTGCAGGAGCGCCTGACCGGGGAGGTCGCCGACGCGATCATGGACCACCTCGACCCTCGCGGGGTGATAGTGGTGGTCGAGGCCGAGCACCTGTGCATGACCATGCGCGGCGTGCGAAAGCCCGGGGCCAAGACGGTCACCTCCGCGGTCCGGGGCATCTTCCGCAGCAGCGACCGCACCCGCCACGAGGTCATGAGCCTCATCCTCGACCGCCGCTGAGCGGGGGCCGGGAAACGAGTCCCAGGACACTCCCAGAGGGGCCGGGGCTGTGTGCCCACGGTCCCTTGGCACGGGCGTAGGGTGATGCGCATGGCGCCGAAACACACACTTCCAGGGCTGCCCCGCCGCGAACGCTGCCTGGTCATGGGGGTCGTCAACGTCACCCCCGACTCCTTCTCCGATGGCGGATCCTGGTTCGACCCCGAGCGCGCGATCGAGCACGGCCTCCGCCTCGCCGAGGAGGGCGCGGACATCGTCGACGTGGGCGGCGAGTCCACCCGCCCCGGGGCCCAGCGGGTCGGGGCCGACGAGGAGCTGCGCAGGGTCGAGCCCGTGGTGCGTGAACTCGCCTCGCGCGGTATCTCCGTCAGCGTCGACACCATGCGCGCCGAAGTGGCGGCGCGTGCGGTCGAAGGCGGAGCGGTACTGGTCAACGACGTCAGCGGCGGGATGGCCGACCCTGAGATGGCACGACTCGTCGCTTCTTCCGGTGTCGCCTACGTGTTGATGCACTGGCGTGGGCATAGTCATGACATGCAGAGCCGTGCCGTGTACACGGATGTCGTCCAGGAGGTCCTCGATGAGCTCCGCGACCGTATGGAGGCCATGATCAGTTCAGGTGTCGACCCCGGCCAGATCGTTCTGGACCCGGGCCTGGGATTCTCCAAGCGTCCCGAGCAGGCGCACAACTGGGCGCTGCTCCAGCAGCTCGACCGGTTCCACGAACTCGGCCGCCCCGTTCTGGTGGCCGGTTCCCGCAAACGCTTCCTGAGCCGCCTGCTCGGCGATGCCAAGGGCGTGGACCGCTCCTTCGTCGACTGCGACGCGGCCACCGCGGCCGTGACCACCCTGTCCGCGGACCGGGGGGCCTGGGCGGTCCGGGTACACGACGTCCGTTTGAACGCCGACGCGGTTCGCGTCGCGGCTGCCTGGTCCGACGGCGGCGACCGCCTCGACGAGGGCCGCGACGTGACTGTGGACCGGGGCAGCCTGTGAAGTCCCGTCAGGAAGTCATGGAGCGCGTCGCCGAGGCCAACGGGCAGTTCTACAGCGCGATCGAGAACGGCGACATCGACTTGATGCGCACCGTCTGGGCCGAGGAGCACGAGGCCCCCGACCTGGTGTGCGTCAATCCCGGCTGGCCGCTGCTGCGCGGCCGCACCGAGATCATGCGCGCCTGGTCGCTGATCATGGCCAACGTCACGTACATCCAGTACGTGCTCACCGAGACGCACATCGGGATCGGCGGGGACATCGCCATGGTGACCTGCGAGGAGAACGTGCTGACCGCCGAGGACGGCAGCCCGGGGTTCGTCGCGGGCGGCCAGGTGGTGACGACCAACCTGTTCGTCGACACCGAACAGGGATGGCGGCTGTGGTCGCACCACGCCTCGCCGGTGCTGATGGAGGACGACGAGGAGACGGAGGTCGAGGGCTGATGCGGGACCGCGTCGCGCTCCGCGGCCTGCGCGCCCGGGGCCACCACGGGGTGTTCGACTTCGAGCGCCGCGAGGGCCAGGACTTCGTCGTGGACGCGGTCCTGTACCTGGACACCGGGCCCGCGGCGGTCAGTGACGACGTCGGCGACACCGTGCACTACGGCCTGCTCGCAGACCGGCTCGTGGAGGTGGTGACGGGCGAGCCCGTCAACCTCATCGAGACCTTGGCCGAACGCCTCGCTCAGGTGTGCCTGGGCGAGGTGCTCGTGGAGGGTGTCGAACTGACGGTGCACAAGCCGTCGGCACCCATCGAGCACGAGTTCTCGGACGTGTCGGTCACCGTCACACGGGGGAAGCGGGGCCAGTGGTGAGGCGCGCGGTGCTCTCCCTGGGCTCCAACCTGGGGGACCGGATGGCCATCCTCCAGGGAGCCGTGGACCTGGTTCTGGCCGGGGAGGGTGCCCCCGAGGCGGTGGCGGTGTCGCCCGTGTACGAGACCGCACCGGTGGGCGGGCCCGAACAGGGGTCCTTCCTCAACGCGGTCCTGGCCGTGGACACGGAGGACACGCCGAGGGAACTCCTGGCACGGGCCCAGTCGGCCGAGCAGGCGTTCGAGCGGGTCCGCGAGGTCCGCTGGGGGCCGCGCACCCTTGACGTGGACGTGATCGCCTTCGGCGAGGTCCTCGACGACGACCCGGTCCTGACCCTGCCGCACCCGCGCGCGCACCTGCGCGCGTTCGTACTGCGTCCCTGGCTGGACACGGACCCCGCCGCGGTACTGCCCGGCCGGGCGCCGGTCGCGGCCCTACTCGCCGGGGTCGAGGCCGAGGACACGGAGGGGGAGCAGCAGCTGGTGCTCCGTGACGATCTGCGGCTGAAGGTGCCCGGGGAGGCGGGTCACTGATGTCCGGTGACGGCGGGGGCACGCTCGCCCCGACAGGGTGGCGTGCCCCGCTGCTGTTGGCTGTCTTGGGGGCTCTGGTCGGGCTGCTGGTCGCCAACTCCGTCACGGGCCTTCCGCAGCTTCCTTGGACGGCGATCCCGACCCTGCTGCTGCTGGCCTTCGCGGAGGCGTTCACGGCGGGTCGGACAGCTCGGCGGATCCGCCGGGTGCCGGGAACCGAGCCGATGGAGCCGCTCAGCGCGGCCCGCCTGCTGGCCCTGGCCAAGGCGAGCGCGCTCTTCGCGTCGACCGCCGGGGGCTTCTTCGCGGGGATGGGGCTGTCCTTCTCGTCCCGCCTGGAGCTGAGCAGCTACCGCGAGGACATGCTGACCGCCCTGGGAACCGCGGGCGCCGCCGGTCTCCTGCTGGCCGCTGCCCTGTACTTGGAGTACGCCTGCCGGGTCCCCGACGACGGCGAGGACGGCGAAGACGGTGAGGACGACACGCAGGGACTCGCTTAGAAGTCGGGTCGGCCGCGCTCGCGCCCGAGCCGTTTCGGGCGGGGCTTGCCGGCTGATGGTTGACTGAAGCCGTGGACACCAGTGAACCCATACCACCGCCCGCGACAGGTTCGTCCCGGTCGTCCAGACCCTTGGACGAGGCCTTCGCCGCGCCCGACGACACCTCCTGGCAGCGCCTTCCGACCGCCCTGGCCTGGTACCGCCGCTTGGTGACGGGCGCCGCTTCCTTGGCCGCCGGGGCGGGAGGGGCGCTCCTGCTCTTCCTGTGGGGCCTGCCCGTCCTCGCCGCCGCCTGGGTGGGCGTCGTGCTGGTGACGGCCGCCGTCCTCTGGTTCTTGGCCGGCCTCTTCCAGCGGTCCTGGGGATACGCGGAGGCGCCCGCGGAGCTCTACCTCACCTACGGGGTGCTGATCCGCCAGCTCGTTGTCGTCCCCTACGGCCGGATGCAGGTCGTTGACGTGACCGCGGACCTGCTCGAACAGGCGCTGGGGATCGCGACGGTCCGGGTGCGGACCGCGGCGAGTACCGCCGACACACGGGTGGTCGGGCTCCCACTGGCCGATGCCATCAAGCTGCGCGACCGGCTCGCGGTGCGCAGCGAGAGCTTCTCGACGGGGTTGTAAGTGCACGGACCGCCAGAACCAGGGCCGCCTGAGCCGGGGCAGCAGGAGCCTTCGCCCCAGTCTGCGTGGCAGCCGCCCGGGGCCCGGCCGAGCGGATTCCCGGGGCCCCAACAGCCCGGCCCTCAGGCCCCGCCCCAGCCCCAACCTCCACTCCCGCCGCAGGGGTGGAGTCCGGCGATGGTGCCGCCCCACCGGGGGCCGGGGGTACCGCCCCCTCCGCCCCCGCCGCTGCCGAAGCCCGAGGACGACGTGACCTCGGGGGTCTTCCGGGCACACTGGCTGATCGTTCCGCTACAGATCCTCGCGGTGACCTTGGTGTTCGTGGCGCTGGTGGGGCCCATCCTGACCCAGTTCGGGTTCGCCTGGGTGCTCGTCCTCGCCGTGGCCGTGGTGTTCGGATCCCTCGCCTACGCTCTGCCGGCCTGGTGGTTCGGCACCTTCGGGCTGCGCGGAGACCATCTGGTGGTGCACAGCGGGCTGTTGCTGCGCAGCTCGCGGGAGATCCCCCTGAGCCGCCTCCAAGCCGTGGACGTGGTCCGACCGCTGCTCATGCAGGTGTTCGGCCTGGCGGAACTGCGCGTGGAGCTGGCGGGCGGCGACGGGAGCGCCATCCGCCTGCGCTGCGTGCGCTGGGAGGTGGCCGAGAAACTGAGGGTCGCGGTGCTGGCGCATGCGGCCGGGCTTCCGGGGCGCGCTCCCGAGGCCCCGGAGTGGCCGTTCTACCGGCTCCCCTTCGCGCTGCTCCTCGGCGCGCTGACCTTCCGGGTGCCGGTGCTGTTGGCCCTGATCGTGCTGCTCCTGTTGGCCACCGCGTTCGTGGCGTTCCTGGAACCGGGGGTCCTGGGCGGGGCCATCCCGCTGATCCTGGGCCTGCTGCGCTACTACTGGGGCCCGCTGGCCCGCTACACGGACTTCTACGCGTCGCTCTCCTCGGACGGGGTGCGGCTGCGCTACGGGATGTTCCAGCGCCGCATGCAGACCGTCCCGCCCGGCCGCGTGCAGGCCGTGCGCGTGGTCGAGCCGCTGCTGTGGCGCGCGCTGGGCGTGGCCCGGGTGGAGGCGAACGTCGCCGGTTACGCGGGGGCCCGCCAGGGCGACTCAGCGGACCTGCTGCCGGTCGTGCCACGCCGCAGGGCGTTCGCGCTGGTGAACGAGATGTTCCCGGACAGTGAGGCGGCACACGTCCCGCTGGTGGTCAACCGGGAGATGCTGCCGAACGCGGCGGGTGTCGACGCCCGGTTGTTCGTGAGCGTGCGCGGGATCTTCTGCCGGGTGACGGAGATCGTTCCGGTCGAACGGATGCAGGTGCTGCGGTTGTCGTCGGGACCGCTCTCCCAGCTGAGGGACCGGGCCACGGTGCACGTGGAGACGCCCCCGGGTCCGGTGGCGGCACGGGCCGCCGACCGTGAGGCGGTCGAGGGGCGCAGGTTCATCGACGCCTTGCTGGAGTACGGAAGAAGGGCCCGAGTGCCCACGGCGGGGACGGAACGGTGGGCGACCCGGGCAACCATGCACGGAGGCGCGGCTGCTGAGCGGGGGAGTGCGGAGGAACCGGAAGAAGGCTGGGGCGACACTCCCGAGCAGTGAATGTGTCGTGTGTCACATTAAGGAGCTCAAGTGGTTCCAGTTACGGGTTTCATGTCCGACATGTCTGCTCACTGATGGTGATACTTCCTGGTCAGGTCCGCAAAACGGTTCCGTGTTTTGGTCACGAGCGGCGACCGAGTATGGCTAAATGGTGGTCGAACACGATGAGTGTTCACTGTCATACACATCGTCAACGTTTTCGACCGGTTGGCGCCCCCCGCCTACCGGTCTGACGGGAGAAATTCATGCTGAAGAAGACCCTCGCCGCCACGGCCATCGCCGCTGCCGCTGGCAGCGTCCTGTTCGCCGGCGCTCCTGCCATGGCCAACAGCAACGTCTTCACCTCCGGCAACGGCGGCATCCTGAGCGGCAATCAGGCCGTGGTGGACGTCGACGCGCCGATCAACGTCTGCGGCAACTCCGTCGCCGTCCTGGGCATCTCCGGTGCCAACTGCACCGACTCCGGTGCCAGCGTGAAGAACTGGTAGCAACCCGGATCTCGGCCCGGCCGGGCCGGGGGTGTCCAGTCGGAGACGTCCCGACTGAACCGAGCCGGACGGGTCAGCGAGCTTTCCGCTCAGGGGCGCCATTCCGTGACGACGGGATGGCGCCCTTTCGTGTGCCCTGGGTCTGCCGTGCTCCGGATCCGTTGCGGCCCGGCTCGGGTGCGCTCCGAGCCTGAGTGTGCTCTGTGCCTGAGTGTGTCCTGATGTCTGGTTAAGAGCTCACCCGGAACCTGCTTTGATGGCGGGCAACAACCCCGGATGGCGGTGACGCTGCGCGCACGGGCGCAGCGGCGAAGTTCCTCCCTTTGTCCCGGTGGGCCCGGGAAAGTCTGCTACCCATGGTGAACATTGGTGGATTTCCTGTGATCAATGCAGCTCAAGGCATGTTCATGGGGCTTGTGTGCCAGTAGCTTCTTTCTCGGCGCTCCCCAAGGTGCCACGGAAGGAACACTGCGAGTCCGGCCGGTCCCCCCGCCCGGACACAGAAGGAGAAAGTAGTGCTGAAGAAGACGCTCGCCGCCGGCGCGGTGGTCCTCACCTCCGCCGGGATCCTCCTCTCCGCCGCGCCGGCGGCGGCGCACGCCGGTGCCTGGACCTCCGGCAACGGCTCCAACGCCAGCGGGAACATCGCCTACATCAACGGTATCGACGCCTCCAACGACGGCTGCGGCAACGCCAATGCCGTGCTGGGACAGGCCCAGTCCTCCTGCTTCAACTCCGGGGTCATCATCCAGAACTAAGGCCCGGTCGGACGCCCCGCCCAGCAGGCGGTGAGGGCGCGGCCGATGGAACACAGGCGGGGGTGGGCGACGGCGCCCACCCCCGTCCGCGTGTCCGGAACCCCACCACGCGCCCAGGGTCCTACCGCGGCCCGGGGCGGCAGGTCACCGCCGGGGGAGGGCTATCGTGTGCTCAAAGGACGGTGCGCGTGTAACGGAGGCACCGGCAGTACGAGGGGACACGGAACATGGAGACGACAGTGGGGCACCCCGCCCGCCTGCGCGTCGGCGTCATCGGGGCCGGCCGGGTCGGCTCCGTCCTCGGTGTCGCCCTGGCACGGGCCGGCCACAAGGTCGTGGCGGCCTCCGCGGTCTCCGACGCATCGGTGGCCCGTGTGGAGGAGCGACTGCCCAGCGCACGGAACCTCGAACCCGCTCAGGTGGCCGAAGCCAGCGACCTCGTCCTGCTCACCGTGCCAGACGACGCCCTTCCGGATCTCGTCGAGGGGCTCGCGGCCACCGGTACCGATCTGCGAGGCAAGCTCCTCGTCCACGCCAGCGGCGCCCTCGGCCACGCGGTGCTCGCCCCCGCCACCGTCGTCGGTGCCCTTCCCCTGGCACTGCACCCCGCCATGACCTTCACGGGCCGGGACGAGGACGTGGACCGCCTCGCCAACTGCGCCTTCGGAGTGACCGCGCCCGACCAGCTCCGTCCCATCGCCGAGGCCCTCGTGGTCGAGATGGGCGCGGAGCCGGTGTGGATCGCCGAAGACAAGCGCACGCTCTACCACGCGGCCCTAGCCGGGGGCGCGAACCACTTGGTCACCCTCGTCGCGGACAGCGCGTCCCTGCTCAGCGAGGCGGGGGTGCCGGAGCCCGGCCGTCTGCTCGCGCCCATGCTCAGCGCCGCCTTGGACAACGCCCTGCGCCTGGGGATCCACGGGCTCAGCGGCCCCGTCCTGCGCGGCGACTCCGGCACCGTGGCCGGACACATCGAGCAGTTGCGCGAGAACGCTCCCGAGAGCGTGGCCAGCTACGTGGAACTCGCGCGGCTCACCGCCGACCGCGCCATCAACGCCGGAATGCTCAAACCCGAGGACGCCGCGCGCCTGCTCGACGTGCTCCGGCGCTGAACCCGACCGGGAACCACCCGCGCGGCGCACCCGGTCCGCGCCCGCCTCCGTGCGCGGACACAGCACACCACAAACGGGAATGATCGATGACCGAACCCACTCCGCAGCGACCCGCCGCCGATGGCCCCCTCATCGTCCGCACCTCCGAGGAACTGCGCCACGCCCTCCACACGGCGGGCACGGTGGGCCTGGTCCCCACGATGGGTGCCCTCCACGGGGGGCACCGCACCCTCATCAGGGCCGCGCGGGAGCGTGCCGAGACCGTGGTGGTCAGCGTCTTCGTCAACCCCCTCCAGTTCGGCCCGGACGAGGACCTCGACCGCTACCCTCGCGACCTGCCCGCGGACACCGAAATGTGCGCCGCGGAGCGCGTGGACGTCGTCTTCGCCCCAGAGACCGACACCATGTACCCCTCCCCGCAGATGGTCACCGTCGAAGCCGGGGCCATGGGCGAACGCTTGGAGGGCGCCTTCCGCCCCGGGCACTTCACCGGCGTTCTCACCGTCGTGGCCAAGCTCTTCAACCTGGTCCGCCCGGACTTCGCCGTGTTCGGGGCCAAGGACGCCCAACAGATCGCCCTCGTCCGACGCATGGTCGCCGACCTCAACCTCCCCGTGGACATCGTCGGCATCCCCACCCTGCGCGACTCCGACGGTCTGGCCTCCTCCAGCCGCAACGCCTACCTGTCAGAAGCGGAGCGGGCCAGCGCGCTCTCCCTGTCCCGGACGCTGCGCGCTGGAGCCGGCGCCGCGCCGTCGGGGCCGAAGGCCGTGCGCGAGGCCGCGCTCGCCGTCCTGGACGAGGCGGCCAAGGCCGACCCGCCCGTCGAACCCGACTACCTGGCCCTGGTCGACCCGGCCACCTTCGAAGAGGCCGCGGACGACCACCGAGGCGACGCCGTCCTGGCCGTGGCGGCCCGGGTGGGCACCACCCGACTCATCGACAACGTGTCGGTGACCCTGTAACTCCGGCCCCGGCACGTCAGTGTTGGCCCACCCTGCCCGTCCGGCCCCTCCCAGCGGCAACGCGCGAAAGAGACCCACAGATGAGTTCTGTCAGACAGACCAGGCTCGAGGCACCGCGACCCGGGTGGACCGTCCACGCGGACGTCGCGGTGATCGGCTCGGGCATCGCGGGCCTCAGCGCCGCGTTGCGCTACGTCCAGCGCACCGCGTCGGGCCGGGTCGTCCTCGTCACCAAAGACCGGCTGTCCACCGGCTCCACCGCCTACGCCCAGGGCGGCATCGCCGCTGCCATGGCCCCCGAGGACGGGCCGGTCGCCCACATGGTCGACACGCTCCTGGCCGGGGCCGGCCTGTGCGACGCCCGCGCGGTGAACGTGCTCGCCACGGAAGGGCCCGACGCACTGCGCTGGCTCATCGGCCTCGGCGCCGAGTTCGACCGCGATGCCTCGGGGGAGCTCTCCCTGACCCGGGAGGGCGGTCACCGCGCCGACCGGGTGGCCCACGCTGGGGGCGACGCCACCGGAGTCGAGATCCAGCGGGCCCTCGTGGCGGCGATCCTCGCTGAGGAACGGATCGAGGTCGTCGAGCACGCCGTGGCCCTGGACGCCCTGCGCGACGATGCTACGGGCGAGGTGCGCGGCGCCACCCTGCACGTCATGGGCGAAGGTGAGCGGGACGGCGTCGGCGCGGTCCTGGCCCCCGCCGTGGTGCTGGCCACAGGCGGGATGGGCCAGGTGTTCGCAGCCACCACCAATCCGCCCGTGTCCACCGGTGACGGACTTGCCTTGGCGGCCCGCGCCGGGGCCCGCCTCCGCGACTTGGAGTTCATCCAGTTCCACCCGACCGTCCTCTGGCTCGGTCCGCAGGCGCGGGGCCGCCAACCCCTCATCTCGGAGGCGCTGCGAGGTGAGGGAGCTTACGTCGTCGACGCCGCGGGACATCGGATCATGGAGGGTGTGCACGAGCTCGGCGATCTCGCGCCCCGCGACGTCGTGGCCCGCACCATCGCCCGAACGATGGCCGAGCAGGGGACCGACCACGTGTACTTGGAGACCCGCCACTTCGGCCGCGACACTTGGGAACACCGATTCCCGACCATCCTCGCGTCCTGCCGAGCCCACGGCATCGACCCGCTCGTCGAGACCATCCCGGTCGCACCGGCGGCCCACTACGCCTCGGGCGGAGTGGAGGTCGACATCGACGGGCGCACCGGCGTGCCGGGGCTGTGGGCCGTGGGCGAGGTCGCGCGCACCGGTGTGCACGGGGCCAACCGCCTGGCCTCGAACTCCCTCTTGGAAGGCCTGGTCTACGCGGACCGGATCGCCGCCCGCATCGCGGCGGAGCCGGAGCGTTGTTCGGGCTCGGCGGAGCCCACGGGGCCGACCATGCACCTGGCCGACCCGGCCACGGCCACCGCGGTGCGCGCCCTGATGTCCCGCTTCGCCGGGGTGCTGCGCACCGGCGAGGAGCTGGCCGATCTCGTCACCCGGCTCGACGAGCTGGCCGCCCCGGACGAGCCGGCGGCCCCCGACGTTGCCGCCTGGGAGGCCGCCAACCTGCTCACCGTGGCCCGGCTCGTGGCCGCCGCGGCGCTGCACCGCACCGAAAGCCGCGGCTCGCACCAGCGCGCCGACGCACCCGAACCCAGACCCGAGCTTCGCGTTCGGCCCGTGGTCGTCCGACTGGAAGGGGACACGATCGTGACCACCGACGAGACCGCCCAGCCCGCTCTCCCACCCGCCCTCGTGGCCGAACTCGACGCCATCGCGTTCCCCCTCGCGGGACCGAACCCCTCACCGGAGGCGCGCGCCGAGTTCACCCTTCCCTGGACCGCACCGCACGAGTCCCACGTGGACACCGTCCGAAGGGCACTCGCGGAGGACCTCACGGCGGGATCCCGCATCGACGTCACGACTGTGGCGACCATCCCCGCGGACCAGGTCCGCACGGCCCACGTGGTCGCCCGGGCCGACGGAACCGTCAGCGGCCTGCCCATCGCCGAACTCGTCTTCTGGATGGTCGCCGACGGTGCGCTGGAGGTCTCCAGGTCGGCGGACGACGGTGACGCGGTCAAGCGCGGCGACGTGCTCATGACCGTGACCGCACGCACCCGCGACTTGCTCACCGCGGAACGCACGGCGCTCAACCTGCTCACCCACATGTCCGGGATCGCCACCGCCACCCGCACTTGGGTGGACACCGTGGTCGGCACCGGTGCCCGTATTCGGGACAGCCGAAAGACCGCCCCGGGGCTGCGTGCCCTCGACAAGTACGCGGTCCGCTGCGGCGGCGGAGTGAACCACCGGTACAGCCTCAGCGACGCCGGGCTCATCAAGGACAACCACGTGGTCGCCGCCGGCGGGGTGGGCGCGGCGGTCCGCGCCATCCGTGAGCGCTTCCCGGATCTGCCACTGGAGGTCGAGGTGGACCGGCTGGACCAGATCGAGGAAGCCCTGGTCGCGGGGGCCGAGGAGATCCTTCTAGACAATTTCACCGTGGCCCGGCTCGCCGAGGCGGTGGCCCTGGTCGCCGGGCGCGCCCGCCTGGAATCCAGCGGTGGCCTATCGCTCGACGCCGCGGCCGGTGTGGCCCGGACCGGGGTCGACTACCTGGCCGTCGGTGCCCTGACCCATTCCAGTCCGGCACTGGATATCGCACTCGACCTGTTGTGAGAGGTCCACTTGGTGGAAGATTCCTTTGGTACACACCATTTCGACCAGTGAGGCCCCCAGAATGCTGCTCGCGCTCGACGTCGGTAACTCCGAGACGGTCTTCGGGCTCTTCGAAGCCGACGACCTTCTCGAACACTGGCGTGTGGGGACCGACACCAGGCGCACCGCGGACGAATGGGCCGTGGTCCTGCGCGGACTCATCGACGGCAGTTCACTGAGCAAGCTGGAAGAGATCGACGGCATCGCGATGTGCTGCTCGGTCCCCTCGGTGCAGCACGAGATGCGGGACATGTTCCGCCGCCACTTCGGCGACCTGCCCGCGGTGATCGTCGAACCGGGGGTGAAGACCGGCGTGCCCATCCGGATGGACAACCCCAAGGAGGTGGGCAGCGACCGCATCATCAACGCGCTGGCCGCCAGCCACCTCTATGGCGGCCCCAGCGTGGTGGTGGACTTCGGGACCGCGACCACGTTCGACGCGGTCAGCGCCAAGGGGGAGTACGTGGGCGGCGCCATCGCACCGGGCATCGACATCTCAGTGGACGCGCTGTCCCAGCGGGGCGCCCAGCTGCACATGGTGGAGATCGTGAAACCCCGCGCCGCCATAGCCAAGAACACAACCGAGGCGCTGCGTTCGGGGATCGTCTACGGTTTCGCCGGACAGGTCGACGGCATCGTGGACCGGATGGTCGCCGAGCTCACCGAGAACCCCGACGACGCCACGGTGGTGGCCACCGGGGGACTGGCCTCGACGGTGGTGGGTGAGTGCGAGACCATCGACGTCCACGAACCCTGGCTCACCCTGACCGGACTCCGCTTGGTCTTCGACCGCAACGCGGGCTGACACGCGGCGGGTCCACGGGGTTGCGGCCACTGTCGGCCAGGCGTTCCCGCAGGTGAATGGCGTATTTCGCTGCGGGCCTGTGAGAGGCTGTCCCGGGCCCTGAGCCTCTCCCGAACCCTCGCCCGATGAAAGGCCCTGGTACACGCATGTCCTACCCCCAGCCACCCGGCGGACCAGGCGGGTATGGCCCCCCAGGGCACGGCCCCGGTCCCGGTCAGCCCCCGGGGCCTCCCGGCCCTCCCCCCGGTCCGCCTCCGGGCCCGCCCGGTCCTCCTCCCGGCCCGCCCGGTTACCAGGGCCCTCCTCCCGGTCACCCCGGACCTCCCGGTCCGCCGCCCGGCGGTCCGCCGCAGAAGTCGAAGACCGGTCTCTACCTGGGACTCGGCGGCGCCGGGTGCCTCGTGCTGGTCATCATCGTGGTGCTGGTTCTCGTGCTGTCGAACCTGGGCAGCAGCGGTGGTTCCGGCTCCTCAGAGCCGTCGCCCCCGGACCTGCCGGACCTCGAGCTGGAGGAGCCGGGTGGCATGGGCGACGACCAAGCCGATGCCGAAGAAAGCGATGAGGAGTACGGGGAAGGGCACGCTTTCGAGGCCCTCGACTTTCCGGACGTGACCCAGCCGGACGGGACCGGACACGACTGCGCCGATTTCAGCGACGCGCTCTCCGACCTGGGCCCCAGCGGCTATGAAAGCGACGTGGACTGCGTCTGGCGCAGCGCGGGGTCATGGTCCACCGCGGACCTGGACGACGGTGAGCACACGCGCCGTCTCATCATGCACATCAACGATGCGGGCCACTCGACCGGTGCGGAGCAGTACAACCGGCACCTGAACGGTCTGATCATGCCCGCGGACGCGACTCTCTACGAGGTGCCGGTTGGTGAGCACGGGCACGTGTACTTCGATGAGATCGGGGCCAACCTGGAAATGAACCTGACCTTCAGTGACGGCACCAACCTGGTCGAGATCGCCCTGGAAGGCAGGTACTGGGACTCGTCGGGCAGTGAAGCCGACTTCTTCCAGGCCGACGAGGAAGAGCTGATCGAAGAGATGGGCGACATCGTCGACGCCGTCAACAGCTGACTCCCAAGGGGGCGGGGAATCCTCGCCCACCCTTTCAGCTCCGACCGTGGAGCGTGAACCGGTTGCGGCGTCCGGTACGTAGGGTCGCTTGTACGCACTCCTGTAGAAGGGGCAACTCGAACACATGTCATCCCCCGAACCGCAGGGCTACCCAGGCCACCACCAGCACGGCCATCCGGGTCCTCCCGGCCCGCAGGGCCACGGCTGGCAAGGGACCGGTCCGCAGAGGCCGGGCCAGTACGCAGGACACCCGGGCCAGCACAGTCCCGGTGGCGGCAAGAAGTCCAACACTCCCCTGTTCCTCGCGCTGGGCGGTTGTGGCTGCTTGGCGGCGATCGTCGTAGTGGTCGTACTGCTCGTCTTCGTCGGGCCCATGCTGGGCCTCCGGCCGCTGCTGGGCGGCTCCGAATCCGCCGAGCCAGCACCGCGCCCCACTTCAGATTCGGAGGAAGAGGAGCCGGTCTACGGGGAGGGGCACACCTTCGACGACCTGGACCTGCCGCCCCTGGCCCAACCCGACGGCACCGAATACGACTGTGCTGAGTACGACGACCCTTTCGCCGACCTGGGACCCCGGGGGTACGAAGCGTCCACCACGAGCGACTGCCGTTGGGAGACCACCGACAAGAGTGTCAGGGACTGGGAGCACGGTGACGAGAGCCGGAGGCTGAGCATCCGTGTCCAGGACGGGGTTGGCGACGTCGCTTCCAGGTACAACATAGGCCTGGACCGCGAAGCTGAGGATCACACCCTCTACGAGGTCGATCTCGGTGAGCACGGCTACGCCTACTGGGAACAGCCGGTCACCGCACTGGGACTGACGGTTGTCTTCACCGACGGCGCCTCCATTGTCACTGTCGCCTTGGACGGCAGTGAGTGGGACCTGTCGGGCGAGCACGCCGACCAGGTGGGCTCTACCGAAGATGAGCTGCTGGAGGAGACGGCCGAGATCCTCGACATCATGCACGGCTGACATCGGGGACGCAGGGGTGACGGGCGTGCAGCTTCTTCCGGTCCGTCCGCCCGACGGACCGGTTCGGCCAAGGACCCCGGCGCCGGTAGGATCGGCCCCGTGAATCACGCACACGACGACTACGACGACCTGCCCGAACAGATGCGGGTCCGGCGACAGAAGCTGGACCGTCTCCGGGAGGAGGGCACCGATCCCTTCCCCGTGACCTACCCGCGGACGACGTCGATCGGCCCCGTGCGTGAGAAACACCAGGGCCTCGAGCCCGACACCCACACCGGGGCCACGGTCGCCATCGCCGGCCGCGTCATGCTCTACCGCTCCGGCGGCAAGCTGTGCTTCGCGACCCTGCGCGACGAGACCGGGGACGTGCAGATCATGCTGTCCCTGGACCAGGTCGGCAAGGAGCGCCTCGACGCCTGGAAGGCCGATGTCGACCTCGGCGACCACGTGGGTGTGACGGGTGAGGTCATCACCTCCCGTCGCGGCGAGCTTTCGATCATGGTGAGCGACTGGACGCTGACGGCCAAGTGCCTGCGCCCGCTCCCGGAGAAGCACAAGGGGCTGACCGACCCCGAGGCACGGGTGCGCCAGCGCTACGTGGACCTCATCGTCAACCCCGAGTCGCAGCAGATGGTGCGTCGCCGCTCGGCCGCCATCCGGGCGATCCGGGAAGGACTGGGTACCCGCGACTTCATCGAGGTCGAGACCCCGATGCTGATGCGCGTGCACGGAGGTGCCACGGCGCGTCCGTTCACCACGCACATCAACGCCTACGACATGGACCTCTACTTGCGCATCGCGCCAGAGCTGGCCCTCAAGCGGCTGGTTGTGGGCGGCCTGGAGAAGGTCTTCGAGATCAACCGGAACTTCCGGAACGAGGGTGCGGACTCCACGCACAACCCCGAGTTCACGATGCTGGAGTTCTACCAGGCCTACGCGGACTACAACGACATGGCGCGGGTGACCCGTGAGCTCCTCCAGGACGCCGCCCGCGCTGTCTTCGGCACCACCACCATCGAGCGCGACGGCCAGACCTTCGACCTGGGCGGGGAGTGGCCGCGGGTCACCCTGTACGGGGTGGTCTCCGAGGCCTTGGACGCCGAGGTCACCACGGCGACGCCGATCGAGGAGGTCCGTCGCCTGGCCGAGGCCAAGGGTGTCGAGTACAGCCACGACTGGGGCCAGGGCAAGCTCGTCGAGCACGTCTTCGAGGAGCTGGTGGAACACAAGATCGTCCAGCCCACGTTCGTGTGCGACTTCCCGGTCGAGACCAGCCCGCTCACCCGTCAGCACCGTGAGGACCCGCTGCTCACCGAGAAGTGGGATCTGATCGGCTTCGGCATGGAGCTCGGCACGGGCTACTCGGAGCTGGTCGACCCGGTCGAGCAGCGCCGTCGCCTGACTGAGCAGTCTCTGATGGCCGCTGAGGGCGATCCCGAGGCGATGCAGCTCGACGAGGACTTCCTGCGCGCGCTGGAGTACGGCATGCCGCCCAGCGGTGGCGTGGGGGTCGGTATCGACCGCATGCTCATGGCCTTCACCGGCAAGAACATTCGGGAAACTGTGCTTTTCCCGATCGTGAAGCCCTCTGGGGACTAGCAGGGACACCTTGGGCCCCGGTTGGGGCAAAAGTGGAAAGGGCGAATCCCGATAGTGGGATGACCGAAAGACCAACACGGGGCCGTCGCACTCGATGTGCGGCGGCCCCGATGTGTAGGCGTCTCACCTGCGGGGATGTGGCTCAGTGCGCGAGTCGCGGCTCACCTGACGGGCATATGGGGCAAGCTCCCAGTCAGGGGTGGGTATTTCCGGAGTCAGTGCGGAGTTTTTCCGTTGGGAGATCGGCTACGGATCCCGCCACTTTGTTGAAGGTTGTTTACGCAGGTCAGGGCATGAGGGAAATTTTCCAGCCAGTGAACATGTGACTCACGGGAATTTGACAATCACACATGGTGATTTATGGGGTCTTGACGGTACCATCCCCGCCGCCTAGCGTGCTGAGGGCGGGCATTGGTCCGCGAGTTTGCCGAAGTGGATCGAGAACAACGGTGAGCAGGGGTTCGGGTCAAGGAAGGCCCGTGAAACTCCGCACACGCGTCCCTCGATGCGGTCTGTCCGTCCCAGGCCGCAGCAGTCAGGGGTGTGTGTCCTGTGCTCCCCTCATACTCCCACCCCTGTGCCAGAGGGGCTCCGGGAGCGTGTCGGGTGTGCCGGGACTCACCCGCGCCGACAGCCAGTCGGGTGCGCTTGATCAGTCGGTGACGAGTTGATGTTCCGCACTCACATAGATGAGGGAGGACGGAGTGGAACAGGCCACACTCGTACGACGTACCGTTGAGGACCAGAACACCCTCTCGACGCGAGAGCACCGGGAGAACGTGGTCCCCCTGCAGGCGCGCTCGCGTGAGCACGCGCTCAACGGCGCCTACCCGCCGGTGGAACTGAGTCACGAGGAGCTGGAGCTGCTCGCCGAGATTGCCACCGGTGTCACCACCGAGGTGGCCGCCCGGCACCTCGAACTCAGTGCCAGGACCCTGCGTCGTCGCATTCGCAACATCTGCGACGTCCTGGGAGTGAACACACCTATCGAAGCGGTCGTGTGGGCCGCTAGGCGTCAGCTCATCTGACCTGACGCTGCCCGGCTCTGCCGGGAGACACCGCGGGCATACCGGCCCAGGGCGCAGCGCGTTCCCGACCACCGGATGAAGAGCGTTCCGGCGGGAGGCCGCGTGGGCGTAGTCTGGTCCGGCTATGCCCGTTCGTCATGTTCGGATCCGTCGTGCCAAAACGCGCGACGTCACCCAGATCCGCCGCCTCGTCGACACCTACTCCGTCGACCGCCGTGTGCTCTCCAAGAGCACGGTCACCCTTTACGAGGACATCCAGGAATTCTGGGTGGCCGAAGCGGAGAACGGTCCCGAGACGCCGGGCGGTGCCGATGGCCCTGAAGGGGCACCGGCGTCCGCCGCGGGCGAGCGCCATGTTGTCGGCTGCGGGGCCCTGCACGTCCTTTGGGAGGATCTCGCGGAGGTGCGCACCGTCGCGGTGGACCCCTCATTGCGTGGTTTCGGGGTTGGTCACCGAATCGTGACCGAACTCCTCGACACGGCTCGCGAGTTGGGAGTGCGCCGTGTGTTCTGTCTGACATTCGAGACCGGTTTCTTCGCCAAACACGGCTTTGCCCCGATCCAGGGCACACCCGTCTCCTTCCGGGTCTACGAGGAACTACTGCGTTCCTATGACGAGGGTGTGGCCGAATTCCTCGACCTTGAGCGGGTCAAGCCCAACACCCTGGGGAACACCCGGATGCTTGCGCACATCGAGGGTGACATCGGAGGCACTCTCGGCTAAAGGATTTGGGTCCCGGATAGGACGGGCTTCCCCTAAGTGTCCGATCGGTCCGTCTGATCCACCAGTCACCGTAGGCGCTTAAGTGCACCGGGTGGTATGGGAGTGGAACGGGGCAGGTAATGTATACCTGCGTCCGTCCAGATCCATGGTTCCAAGTGACGTTGAGACGTTGAGGGCCGTGATTTCGGGATCGGGTGACTACTCGATCGGTGCCGTGTCCCCGGCCCCGTGCGGCACTGGAACACACGACCGGACATTGGTCGCCAACAGGCTTTGCCGGGACGTCTTCGGTACGTGGGGTGTCAAACCGGGGGCAAACGATGTCTATGATGTCTGGTATGCGTTTGCCCGGGTGTACCGGAGCGCCATCCCCCAGGACTGGCCCGACACTGAGTCGGGTATTTGCTGCAATAAGTAACAACCGGGAAGGGTAGGCCGCTTCGATGGGTGACTTTTTGTCATCAGTGCTTCCCCCTGGACTGATCGACGTATTGTCCGCGCTCATCCCGCCTGTGGTTGTCGGGTCCGTCTTCTGCGCCTTCGTGATCGCCCTCCTCCGCAAGGAGATGGCACCGCGTCGGATGGACGGAAGCCTGGTCAGCGGTGAGGACACCGAGGAGACCGAGGACACCGTTGGCGACAAGGGTGTCACCAAGGCCGAGGAGGCCGAGGGGTCGAACGAGACGTTGATTGAGGGCAGGGAACGTACCGAATCCGACGGACGTTAGATACGGTGCCGGTCTGAACCCGGTGCCAGAGCGCCCCAGTGCGGGGATGAACGTGTGTGCGGGCTACTCGCCGCCCCCGCGCAGGTCCGGCGACCCCGAATCCCGGCCTGCCGGATCCGGATCCCGTCTCAGCGGATCCGGGTGATTTCTGGCACGCCGGGAATTGTCTTTCGCGTTCTCGCGAGATAGCTTTATATTCAGGTGTGGAGACACCGCTCTTCTGAAAGGTTTGATTCCATGGCACAGAAGGTCCAGGTTTTCCTGGTCGACGACCTCGACGGCGGCGAGGCCGAGGAGACGGTGACGTTCGGTCTCGATGGATCGACGTACGAAATCGACCTCAGCGCGGGTAATGCCGCCAAGCTCCGTGAGGCCCTTGCTCCGTTCGTCGACGCCTCCCGTAAGGCCCCGACGAAGCAGACGCGCGGCGGTGCTCGGCGTGGAAGCCGTAATGCTCCCAGCCGTGAGCGCAGTGCCGAGATTCGTGCGTGGGCGAAGGCTGCTGGGAAGCCCGTCAATGAGCGTGGCCGTATCCCCGCCGCCATCGTCGCCGAATATGAGGCCATCAAGGGTTAGGTTTGCCACTGCCCCCGGTCGGCCGAAATGTTGTCAGGTCTTGATCGAATTTCGACCCGCTTCCATCTGGTCGTCCCGAACCCGAACATCCCGAGGGCCGGTTGGGACCGGATGTCCCCGGACACTGGGCATCCGCGACAACCGGAAACCCGTGACACGGGGATCAAGGGGATATCGGGGACGCTGAGCCCGGCGGGGCTGGACCACAGCATGGGGCCGGGGGAGTGCGAACCGGTGCGACGCCCCGTGCGCCGTTCCGGACGGCGAAGGGCGTTCCGGCTCGGTGGTGCTCGCAGCCGCCGTCGCCGTGGTTTTCGTGGTGCGCCACGGGAGGAGCTGCCACGCGGGGTGCCCATGGCGCCCTGCGGTGGTTCGAGCAATTTCCGCTTGAAGAACAACACGTCTTCGGCTTGTTCGCTAAGAGCCGATTATCCGGCTTGCGCACGTGCGGCCCGGGCACTCCCATGATGGATGGGAGTGCCCGGGCCGTTCGCCTTCGGCGTACAGGGAAATCTGGCGCGGCAATTGGTAGTTGGATGTTGGGTGAACGCCCTATCGTCGGGGAAAGTCTCTGGCACGGACGGCTGCGGTCGGCCGTGCGGGAGATGTTCGGCCCGGTCGGCAACGGCTGACGGGGTTGGACGGGTGCGACAGTGCTCCCCGGGGCGGTTATCCCTGTGGGGCCGATATGCGGAAGAGTTGGGTCGGAAAGAGCCGTCCCTGCCTGACCGCTCTGTAGAGGAGCGACGAGACATGTTCGAGAGGTTTACCGACCGCGCGAGGCGAGTGGTGGTTCTGGCCCAGGAAGAGGCCAGGATGCTCAACCACAACTACATCGGTACGGAGCACATCCTGCTCGGCCTCATCCACGAGGGTGAGGGTGTCGCCGCCAAGGCCCTGGAGAGTCTTGGTATCAGCCTCGAAGCGGTTCGGCAGCAGGTTGAGGAAATCATCGGCCAGGGCCAGCAGGCGCCGTCGGGGCACATTCCCTTCACCCCGCGCGCCAAGAAGGTCCTTGAGCTGTCGCTGCGCGAGGCGCTGCAGCTCGGTCACAACTACATCGGTACCGAGCACATTCTATTGGGCCTGATCCGCGAGGGCGAGGGCGTTGCCGCCCAGGTCCTCGTGAAGCTGGGCGCGGACCTCAACCGCGTCCGCCAGCAGGTCATCCAGCTACTGCACGGGTACCAGGGCAAGGAGCCGCAGGCCACCGGCGCCTCCTCCGAGTCAACCCCCTCCACCTCGCTGGTGCTGGACCAGTTCGGCCGCAATCTGACGCAGGCCGCGCGCGAATCCAAGCTTGACCCGGTCATCGGCCGGGACAAGGAGATCGAGCGCGTCATGCAGGTGCTCTCGCGGCGCACCAAGAACAACCCGGTGCTGATCGGTGAGCCCGGTGTGGGTAAAACCGCCGTGGTCGAGGGTCTGGCGCAGAAGATCGTGAAGCAGGAGATCCCGGAGACGCTCAAGGACAAGCAGCTGTACACGCTTGACCTCGGTGCGCTGGTCGCCGGCAGCCGGTACCGCGGTGACTTCGAGGAGCGCCTCAAGAAGGTGCTCAAGGAGATCCGCACTCGCGGCGACATCATCCTCTTCATCGACGAGCTGCACACGCTCGTCGGCGCGGGGGCGGCGGAAGGTGCCATAGACGCCGCTTCCATCCTGAAGCCCATGCTGGCCCGGGGTGAGCTGCAGACCATCGGTGCCACCACGCTCGACGAGTACCGCAAGTACCTCGAGAAGGACGCCGCGCTGGAGCGCCGTTTCCAGCCGATCCAGGTGGACGAGCCGACGGTCACGCACGCCGTCGAGATCCTCAAGGGCCTGCGCGACCGCTATGAGGCCCACCACCGGGTCTCGATCACGGACAGCGGGCTCGTCGCCGCCGCCCAGCTGGCCGACCGCTACATCAGCGACCGGTTCCTGCCGGACAAGGCGATCGACCTCATCGACGAGGCCGGTTCCCGGATGCGCATCCGCCGGATGACCGCTCCGCCGGACCTTCGCGACTTCGACGAGAAGATCTCCGGTGTGCGCCGGGACAAGGAATCGGCCATCGACGAGCAGGACTTCGAGAAGGCCGCGTCCCTGCGCGACGACGAGAAGCAGCTGCTCAACAAGAAGGCGCAGCGGGAGAAGGAGTGGAAGGCCGGCGACATGGACGTCGTGGCCGAGGTCGATGAGGAGCTCATCGCCGAGGTCCTGGCTGCCTCCACCGGTATCCCGGTCTTCAAGCTGACCGAGGAGGAGAGCTCCCGCCTGCTGCGCATGGAGGACGAGCTGCACCGCCGGGTCATCGGCCAGGAGGACGCCATCAAGGCGCTCTCGCAAGCCATCCGCCGCACCCGCGCCGGCCTGAAGGACCCCAAGCGTCCCGGTGGTTCGTTCATCTTCGCCGGTCCGTCCGGTGTGGGTAAGACGGAGCTGTCCAAGACCCTCGCCGAGTTCCTCTTCGGGGACGAGGAAGCGCTGATCCAGCTCGACATGTCCGAGTTCATGGAGAAGCACACGGTCTCGCGGCTGTTCGGTTCGCCCCCCGGCTACGTCGGCTACGAGGAGGGCGGCCAGCTCACCGAGAAGGTGCGCCGCAAGCCGTTCTCCGTGGTCCTCTTCGACGAGATCGAGAAGGCTCACAGCGACATCTTCAACTCTCTGCTCCAAGTGCTGGAGGAGGGTCGTCTCACCGACGCCCAGGGTCGCAACGTCGACTTCAAGAACACGGTCATCATCATGACGACCAACCTGGGCACGCGGGACATCTCCAAGGGCCAGGCCATGGGTTTCGCCAAGGAGGACGACGCCAACACCAACTACGAGCGGATGAAGGCCAAGGTCAGCGAGGAGCTCAAGACCAACTTCCGGCCGGAGTTCCTCAACCGTGTGGACGACATCATCGTCTTCCACCAGCTGACCGAGAGCGAGATCTTCCAGATCGTGGATCTGATGGTCACCAGCCTGGACGGTCGCTTGAAGGAACGGGACATGGGCATCGAGCTCCGCCCGAAGGCGAAGCAGATCCTCTCCGAGCGCGGGTTCGACCCGGTCCTGGGTGCGCGGCCGCTGCGTCGCACCATCCAGCGGGAGATCGAGGACCAGCTGTCCGAGAAGATCCTGTTCGGCGACCTCAAGGCCGGCCAGATCGTCGTGATCGACGCCGAGGGCCAGGGCACCGACGCCAAGTTCACCTTCAAGGGTGTTCCGAAGCCCGAGTCGGTGCCGGACACCCCGGAGGTGGAGTCCGCGGGCAAGGGCGAGTAACGACGCTGAACGGCGGCTCTGCCGTCGCGAGTGTGGCGGGGGCATCCCTTCGGGGGTGCCCCCGTTCGTGTTGCCGGGGGAGTACGGAAGGGCCCGGGGACGCTAAAGTGCCGTCCGTGGCCTATCCAAATGATCCCCGTGAAGGCGGACCGCAGCCGCCCCAGGGGCCTCCCCCCAGTACCCCGCCGCCCCCGCATGGCCCTCCCGGGGCGCACGGCGCGCCTCAGGGCCCGCACGGCCAGTATCCGCCCCAGGGCCAGCCGCCCGGCCAGTACCCACCCCAGGGGCCTCCTCCGCCCGGTGAGGGCTACCCGCCCCAAGGGCCGCCTTGGGGGCCGGGGCAGCCGCCGCAGGGGCCGTACGGTGAGCCGTGGCAGCCGGGGCCGGAACCGAAGCGCCGCTCCGCCCTGCCTTGGGTGCTCGGCGGCGGGGCCGCGGCGCTCGTCCTGGTGGCCGGGGTGGTCGGTGTCGTGTTCCTGACCGGTGACGGGGGGAGCGCCGGTTCCGACCTCGAAGGACTAGAGACCTTCGAGGGCGTGACAAAGGACCACGTGGAGCCTGGGACCACCGTCGACTACGACCAGCACCCGCCCGCGGGCGGGGACCATTACGCCGTCTGGCAGGACTGCGGGGTCTACGACGAGCCGGTGGTGTCCGAGGCTGCCGTCCACTCGCAGGAGCACGGTGCCGTGTGGATCACCTACGATCCGGCACTCGATGCGGCCGAGGTCGGGGATCTGGACGGTTACTACGAACCGGGCTCATACGTGATCGTCAGCCCGATGGAAGACCTGCCCGCACCCGTGGTCGCCTCGGCCTGGGGCGCCCAGATCCAGCTGGACGGTGCGGACGACGAACGCCTGGACGCGTTCCTCCACGAGTACGAGCGCAGTGAGGACGTCCCGGAGCCCGGGGGTCCGTGCAGCGGCTCCTTCGGAGGAACGCAGGCGGAGTTCGAGGAAGGCGGTGCCGAGGCCGCTGAGGATCTCCCCGACGTAGAGATCCCCGACATCGAGGTCCCTGACGTCGAGGTCCCCGATTTCGACCCTGAGGATTTCGATTTCGACCCGGAGGACTTCGAGCCGGAGTTCGACCCGGAGACCTAGGGCGTATCCAGTGGTGCTGGCGCAAGGCCGAAGGAGGAGTTCCCCTGCTGTGCGGCTGCCTCGCAAGCTCGGCAGCATCGCACAGCGGGGGCCCGCCCGGGTTTGGCTGTCGACTGAGAGATGCGCAGTGACAGTGCCGCTGGGGCGACGCGCAGCAGGGTATGTGTCCGCTGAACATGCCCTAGGGGCCGCGTTTCCATAGGCGGGCGGGTGGTCCCCGCGCTCATGGGCCGGGTCGCAGAGAGCCGGGCGACCCCGGCGGCCCAGAGCCGCGGTGTCAGCCCGGGAGCGCGTAGCGGCCGTCGTCCAGGGGGTCCACCAGGCCGTCGGAGACCAGGGCGTCCAAGGCCCGCTCCCGTTGGACGTGGTCGTCCCAGACCGCGTCCAGGTCCCCCTTGACCACGGGTTCGGTGGAGGCGCGGAGCACCGCGAGGAGCTTGCCGCGCACCTGCCGGTCGGTTCCCGCATAGGTCTGCCCGCGGCGTGGCGGCCCGTCGTAGGCGGGTTTCCCAGCGAGCTTCCATGCGCACTGCCCGGCGATGGGGCAGTCCGCGCAGCGCGGGGCGCGGGCGGTGCACACCAAGGCGCCCAGCTCCATCACGGCCACGCCCCAGCGGGCCGCAACGGAGGCTGTCGGAGGCAGGAGCGACTCCGCGAGCGCGGCCTCGGCCTTGGTCTGGGTTTTCGGCGGGTACTCGACCCCGGTTTCGGCCCGGGCCAGGACGCGTCGCACGTTGGTGTCCAAAATGGCGTGCCGCTGACCGTAGGCGAAGCTGGCCACCGCCGCCGCGGTGTACGAACCGATCCCCGGTAGCGCGAGCAGAGTCGCGTGGTCGTCCGGGACCTCGCCGTCGTGCTCCTCCGTGATGGCTACCGCGCACGCGTGCAGGCGCAGGGCGCGGCGCGGGTAGCCCAGGCGGTTCCACATCCGGACCGCCTCGCCTGAGGGCTCTTTGGCCAGGTGGGCGGGGGTGGGCCAGCGTTCCATCCAGGCCTCCCACGCGGGGAGTACCCGGACCACGGGGGTCTGCTGGAGCATGATCTCGCTGACCAGGACGGACCAGGGCGTGGCGCTCGGAGCGCGCCAGGGCAGGTCTCGGGCGTTGGTCTCGTACCACGCTAGAACCGGGGTGCTGTAAGGGTTATCGCTCATCTTTAACGGGAAATCGGCGGGTTGAGTAGGTGAGTGGCAGGCAAAACCGCAATACTACGGCCCATGGCGTCAAGTACCGGACACCCAGCCCCCGTCAGCCGCGACACGTATTGGAAGCGACGGGCCTTCGTGTTGGCCGGTGTGATGCTGTTGCTCGCGCTGATCACGTATATGTGCCGCCCGTCTGGTGAGGAGGGTGAGCCGTCGAGCTCGCAGGCCGGTATGGAGGAGCCGGAGGCCTCTCCCAGTGTCCCAGCCGAGGAGCCCTCCGAGCCCGAAACCGAGGAACCGGAGGACGACCCGTCCGAAGAGGACGAGGACGACGACGAGGCCGATGAGGACGAGGAGTCGGACGAGGACTCCGAGGACGGCGATTCCGACGAGGGTTCGGCCGACGTCCCGGCTCCTGAGCGCCCCGAAGACACCTGCCGCCCCGACGACGTCGTCGTCACCTTCGAGCTGGCCGACAGCGACCGCGAGGTGTACGACGGCGGCTCGAACCCAGAGTTCAAGGTGACCGTAGTCAACGTCGCCGAACAGACCTGCACCGTGGACGTCGGCTCCGAGGCCATGGAGCTGCGTCTGCACTCCGGTGACGACCGGGTCTACTCCACCGCGGACTGCGCGGAGGGAGACGCCACGGAGGAGCGGCAGCTCAGTCAGGGACGCCCTCACGAGTACACCCTGACCTGGGAGCGGGACCGCTCCTTCACCGACTGCCGCGACAGCAGTGCCAAGGCCCAGGCCGGCTGGTACACGGCCAACCTGCACGGCGACCACGTCGGCAGTGTCGACCAGATCGTCCTCCAACTCCAGAACTGACCCGGACCCCGGGCGGTGTTCGCGCCGCGCGGGGTTCCTTTCGCGCAAACTCCACGACTCTTCGTCGTCGAGTGATTACCATAAGTCGCGAATCTGATTCCACAGTTGTTGGAGTGAACGCATGAGGAACATCCTCACCTGTGCCGCGGCCACCGCGGTCGCCCTGTCCCTGGCCGCCCCCGCGCACGCCTACGCGGAGAGTGCCCAGTACACGCTCCGGGTCGTCGACGAGACCACAGGGGAGAGCTCGTTGGCCGCGCTGGAGTGCGACCCGGCCGGTGGCACCCACCCCCGAGCGGAGGAGGCCTGCGAGGCGATCGAGGAGGCCGGCGGATCCATCGCCGAGGTCGACTCCTCCGGTGCACCCTGCACGATGATCTACCAGCCGGTCACGGTCACCTCGACCGGTTACGAGGAGTACGAGGAGACCTTCGGCAACGCCTGTGTCCTGGACACCACCAAGGGCGCGGTCTTCGACTTCTAGGGAGACCGCCCGCAGCCCATGGCCCCTGTTCCCGGCCGCCTGCGGCTAGCTTTCCGGCGTCTCCTTCTTGGTGCCCCGGCGACGCCGCCCCTTGACCCAGGCGAGTGCCTCGCTCAGTTCCTCCACCTCGTGTGTCCGGATGCCCGGGATCGGGTCGCCGAACGGCTTGGGAACGACCGCCTCGGTGAAGCCCAGGCGCTGCGCCTCGGCGACCCGGCGCCGAACCCCGTTCACCGCCCGGACGTCACCGGCCAGTCCGACCTCGCCCACGGCGATGAACCCGCTGGGAAGCGCGACGTCGTTATTGGACCCGGCCGCGGCCACGGCCAGGGCGAGGTCCACGGCGGGCTCGCCGAGTTTCACGCCGCCCACTGTCGAGGCGTAGACGTCCATGTTGGCCAGCTTCATGCCCGTGCGCTTCTCCAGCACGGCCAGGATCATGTTCACCCGGGAGGTGTCCAGGCCGGAGGTGGCCCGGCGGGGCGCGGGCAGTGGCGTCGGCGCCACGAGGGCCTGCACCTCGGTGATGAGGGGGCGGCGGCCCTCCAGGGTGACGGTCACGCATGTGCCCGGGACCGGGTCGGTGCGTTCGGTGAGGAAGAGACCGCTGGGGTCGGGCAGCCCGTAGATGCCCTTTTCGGTGAGTTCGAAGACGCCGATCTCATCGGTGGGGCCGTACCGGTTCTTGACCGAGCGCAGCAGGCGCAGCTGCGAGTGGCGCTCGCCCTCGAAGTGGAGGACGACGTCGACCAGGTGCTCCAGCATGCGGGGGCCGGCGATGGAACCGTCCTTGGTGACGTGGCCGACGAGGACGGTGGCGATGCCGCGTTCCTTGGCGATCTGGATGAGCGCGCCGGTCACCTGGCGGATCTGCGTGACACCGCCCGGGATCCCGGTGGCTTCCGGAGACACCATCGTCTGTACCGAGTCCACGATCAGCAGTCGGGGTCCGACCGCCTCCACGTGGCTGACCAGTGTGGCCACGGACGTCTCCGCGGCGAGGAAGAGCTTGTCGGAGAGGGCTCCGAGGCGCTCGGCGCGCAGTCGGACCTGTCCGGCCGACTCCTCACCCGTGATGTAGAGGACGGGGCCCGCGGCCGCGCGAATCGCGGCCACCTCCAGGAGGAGGGTCGACTTGCCCACGCCGGGCTCACCGGCGAGCAGCACCACACCGCCGGGCACCGCGCCACCGCCCAGGACCCGGTCGAGTTCGTCCAGCCCGGTGGGGACCGCCTCGGCCGTCTCGACGCTGATCTCGGTGATGGGGCGGGCCCGGGAAGTCACGGGGGCCGCCGCGACGGCCGCGGCTGCGGGCGCTCCGGCCTCCTCGACGGTGCCCCAGGCCTGGCACTCGCCGCAGCGCCCCACCCATTTGAGGGTGCTCCACCCGCACTCGGCGCACCGGAACGAAGTCTTCGCTTTTGCCATGGCCGCCACGCTAGCGCTTCCAGAGGACAGTTCTGGTGGCACCTCGTGGTGCTGGTGGGGGCACAAGAAAGTTACCTACGAGTTAGGTCACTTGTTTCGTCAATCATGTTAGAAGGTCTTCAGGGAGCTGCTCCCTAGGGTCCGAACACTCCGATGCCCCGCTCCTTGGAGAGAGGAAACCCGCGTGTCCCGTACACACCGGTCCCACGCCAGCCCTCACACCCCCGCCGGCCCCAATTCCCCCCACCGCCACGACCGTTCCAGCGCACTGCGCCGACTCGCACGCCGCACCGCCCCGGTGGCCCTCACCGCCCTGGGGATCTCACTGGCCGCCGCGCCCGCGGCCGCGGCGGAGGCCGAGACCGCCGAGTCCGCGGAGTTCGAGCACTACGTAGCACTCGGCGACTCCTTCGTCGCCGGCCCCATGGTCAGCGAGCGGATGCCGCTCCTGGGCTGCATGCAGTCCGACGTCAACTACCCGAAACGCCTCGCCGAGGAGATCGGGGTCGCCGGGATCACCGACGTGAGCTGTTCGGGCGCGGTGATGAACGACTTCTACGAGGACCAGTTCGACGACACACCGCCTCAGCTGGACGCCCTCCGGCCCGAGACCGACCTGGTCACGGTGGGGATCGCGGGCAACGACTTCGGTTTCTCCGAGGTCCTCATCGAGTGTGCCTCGCAGAGCCTGGGCAACCCGGTGGGGAGCCCTTGTGCGGACCACTACGGCGACGAGCTCGACGAGCGGATCGAGGGCCTGCGGGAGGAGGTCTCCGGTGTCTACGCCGACATCGCCGAGCGCAGCCCGGACGCCAGGGTCCTCAGCGTGGGGTACCTGCAGATCCTGCCGGAGAGTGGCGGCTGCTGGCCCAGCACGCCCATCGCCCGCGGCGACGTCCCCTTCCTCGATGAGGCGCAGACGGCGCTCAACGCCATGATCGCGGAGGAGTCGGAGGCCCACGGTGCCGAGTTCGTCGACACCCTCGAGCGCGGCCACGACGTCTGCGAGGGCTCCGACACCCGGTGGGTCGAAGGGCTGATCCCGGAGGACGGTGCGCCGGTCCACCCGAACAACCTGGGGATGGCCGCTACGACCGATTTCGTCCGTTCCGCCCTCGGCGTCCCCTCGCCGTAGCGCTGGGTGTTCGGCCTCGGCGGCGGATGGTTGCTTAGTGGTTCGCTGACCGTTTTGTTCGTCGAGGTCAACCAGTCTTTACCGTCTTTGGATACCGAAACCGCTACGGAGAGTGACTTCAAGTGATGTCTGTGTGACGAATGGTGGTGAGTCGGCGGCCAGGGGACCCGCGTCACGGAGGCGCGGACTGCCCCGACAGACCATGCAGGGAGAACTTCGTCATGCGACTACCGCGACATCACGAGCAAACACGGGCCTGCTGTCCCACCTCGGACCCGGGGCGGCAGGCCTCGCCCACTCCGTCGCGTCGCCGTACGCCGCGCACACTCGCCGTCGCCTTCTTCGCGACGGCCGCCCTGGCCGCAGGGGGAGCACCAGCCCTCGCACAGCCCGCGCACACCGCTCCGGCCGCGGCCGAGAGCGCACAGAGCGCCGACCGCGTTCACCTAGCCCTCTCCTCCGCCACCATCGAGAAGGCTATCGGCGCCGCGGAGGCGCAGAAGGGTAAGCCCTACGCCTGGGGCGGGACCGGCCCCGACTCCTTCGACTGCTCCGGCCTGGTGCAGCACGCCTACGGTGAGGCCGGGGTGGGTCTGCCCCGGATCGCGCAGGACCAAGTCAATGCCGGTAGCCGGATCACCTACGCGAACGCCGAACGCGGTGACCTCCTCTACTGGACCGACGGGGGCGGTTACGCCTACCACGTCGCGATCTACCTCGGGGGAGACCGCATGATCGACGCGCCCAACTCCGGGGGCTCCATCGCGGAGCGGGACGTGACCCGCCACAACCTCGCCGGTGCCGTACGGCTCTGACCCGGCACCGAACCAACGCGCCACGGCGCCCCACGACACTTCGTTGGCCGGCCGCTTCCTCCGTGACCCGGGGGAGCGGCCGTCTTCGTGTCGCAGGGGGTGTGCGGCAGGGGAGCGGTGCGCGGCCCCGCGCGCCACGCCACGGGCGTGAAGGCGGGCGCCACAAGTTCACGCGAAGCGCATAGGCTGGATCCGTGAGCCCTATCCAGGTCCCAGACGCGCCCGTGGTCCTCTCGTCGGCGTCGGTCTACCCGGAGAAGACCCCGGCCGCCTTCGAGATCGCCGCGAAGCTGGGGTACGACGGTGTGGAGATCCTCGTATCCTCCGACCCGGCCAGCCAGGACACCGAACTCCTCCGGCGCCTCTCGGACTACCACCAGATGCCCGTCACCGCAGTCCACTCTCCCTGTCTCGTGCTGACCCAGCGGGTGTGGGGGCGTGAGCCCTGGGGCAAGCTCCTGCGCTCCAAGGAGATGGCCGAGGCGCTGGGCGCCAAGGCGGTCGTGGTGCACCCCGCCTTCCGCTGGCAGCGCGAGTACGCCCGGGACTTCGAGAGCGGCGTGGCCCGCATGCAGGACGAGACCGACGTGGTCTTCGCCGTGGAGAACATGTATCCGGTACGGGTGCGCGACCGCGAGGTGGTCCCGTACGCCCCGAGCTGGAACCCGCTCGACCGCGACTACCCCGACGTCACCCTCGACCTCTCGCACACCGCCATGTCCGGGTCCGACGCGATGGACATGGCGAAGCGGCTGGGCAACCGGCTGTCCCACGTGCACGTCACGGACGGGCTCGGCGGTCAGAACCTCGACGAACACCTCATCCCTGGCCGTGGCACCCAACCCGTCGCCGAACTCCTCGAGCACCTTGCGGGCACCGGTTACGAGGGCCAGCTCGTTCTCGAGGTGAGTACCCGGAAGGCCCCCGACCGCCAGGCCCGCATGCGGGAGCTGGCCGAAGCCCTGGCCTTCACCCGGCTGCACTTCGCGCAGGGCCCCGCGGTCCCGGAACCCGCCATGGGCCGCCGCGAGCGCATCGCGCTGCTCCGCAGGCGGCCCCAGTCCCCTCCCCGGCGCTTCTCGGTCGACCCCGCCGGATCGGTCGACGAGGGGTCACGCGACAAGGATTGACCGCCCAGGACTGACCGGCAGGGATGTCGACTGAGAGATGCGCGGTGACAGTGCCGCTGGGGCGACGCGCAGCAGGGTAAGTGTCCGCCGAACATGCCCTAGCGTGGAGGGGAGCCGCAGAGAGGACCCCACATGATCGCGATCATCGGCGCAGGAAAGATGGGCGAGGCGCTGCTCGCCGGGCTGTTGGCCCAGGGCCACACTCCGGAGGGCGTCCTCGTCTCGGAACCGCGCGAGGAGCACGCCGAGGAGCTGCGCGGCCGCTACGGGGTCGAGACGGTCCCCGCGGCGGACGCCGCCAAGCGGGCCGACACCCTGCTGCTGGCCCTGAAGCCGCAGGACATGCTCGCCCTGCTCGACGACATCGCTCCGCACCTGTCCCGGGAACACCTGGTCGTCTCGGTGGCGGCCGGGCTGACCACTGTCGTCTTGGAGAGCCACCTGCCCTCGGGGACACCGGTGGTGCGCGCGATGCCCAACACCCCGGCGCTCATGGGCAAGGGAATGACCGCCGTCTCCGGCGGGGCGCACACCGGACCCGCCCATCTGGACCGGGCGGAGCAGCTGCTGGGCACGGTCGGCGAGGTGATCCGGGTCGGCGAGCAGCACATGGACACGGTCACCGCCATCTCCGGCAGCGGGCCAGCCTACTTCTACTTCATCGCCGAGACCATGATCGAGGCGGGCGTGGCGATGGGTATGCCGCGTGTCACAGCTCAGCGGCTCGTGGGGCAGACGATCACCGGCGCCGCCGCCATGCTGGACGGGTCGGGTGAGCATCCCGTCGTCCTGCGCGAGGCGGTCACCTCACCGGGCGGAACGACGGCGTCCGCCCTGCGTGAGCTGGAGCGACACGGTGTGCGCACCGCCTTCACCGACGCGATCGAGGCCGCCCGGGACCGGAGTCGGGAGCTTTCCGGGAGCTAACCCCCCGGAAGTGTGGTGTAGATCACTGAAAAAGTTCGCATCGCTCATGATCACGGGCCCCGGACACGGCGTCACACCGGGTGAATAAGGTCGGGTTAAGGGATTTCTCCCCTGATATCCCACCTGTGTACGTTTTCCCATCCTCTGATTCCGGGGCCTCATGACTTCTCCTCAACCCCCTTCGGACCCGTCCCGTCCTCCTGATGAGCCCGGGCCTGCCGCGACGCCGCCCGGCCCCCCGAGCGGTCCGCAGAGTCCTGTCGGGGGTTCATCCACGGGAGGCAACCCCGTAGCCAACAACCCGTCTGGTGGTCAGTCCCCGGTCGGGCCACCCCTTGGTGGAACCCCGTCTGGTGGTCAGCCCCCGGTCGGGCCACCCCCCGGTGGCCCGCCTCCGGGTGGCCCGCCTCCGGGTGGCCCGCCTCCGGGTGGCCCGCCTCCGGGTGGCCCGCCTCCGGGTGGCCCGCCTCCGGGCGGAATGCCCCCCGCTGGAGCCCAGTCGGGAGGTATGCCTCCGGGTGGTCCGCCCCCGGGCGGAATGCCCCCCGGTGGCCCGCCGCCTGGAGGTATGCCTCCGGGTGGTCCGCCCCCGGGGCAGTTCGGCGGTCCCCCGCCGCCCCTGCCCCCGCTGGGCCTGTTCCAGTCCAAGTCGGGCCTGCGCGCGGCGCTCCTGAACCTGTCCGGTGTCGGCGCGGGCTTCTTCTACCTGCGCAACTGGCTGTTCTTCGGGATCAATCTGGCCGTCACCATCGGCCTGCTGGTCACCGCCGCCTTCATGGGTGCCGCGGACAACCTGGTCGTCTGGGCCCCATCGCTCCTGGCCTGGATCCTGGTCACGGCGGCCGTCGGCCTCTTGGTCGGCCGCCACTACGACCGGAAGCTCCTCGCCCGAGGCGAACAGCCGTCCGCCAAGCCCATGCCGCTCATCCTTGCGGCCTGCCTCGTCCTGGCGCTGATCGTTTCGCTCACCGGGGTCTGGCAGACCGGGGAGTGGCGTTACCGCGTCGCCGAGGCCGCGCACACCAGCGGCGACTGCGACACCGCGATCGACGGCTATGAACAGGTGGAGAACGGCTTCCAGCTCTCCATGTCCCCCGCGCTCATGGAGCGGGCCCGTTCCGGCGCCGAGGCGTGTGAGATCCTGCGCCGCGCCCAGTCCGACGTGGCGAACGAGTCCTACGACCACGCCCTCGAGTCCTACAGCGACTACTTCGAGCACGCCGGCTCCCGCTGGGAGGACACCGACGGCAGCATCGCCGAGATCCACCTCGACTACGCCTCCCAGCTCGCGGACGAGGCCGACCAGGCCTACAGCGGTGACGTGACCGAGGACGTCGAGGCGACCTTCCGCCAGGCGCAGGAGACCTACACCTCCGTCGCCGAGGACTTCTCCGAGACCCCCTCGGCCGAGGAGGTCCCGGACGCCCTGACCGACCTCTACGACCTGGCCACCGGCGACTACGCGAACGAGAGCTGGTGCTCGGCCTTCGACCAGATCGAGATGTTCGACGGGCTCAGCTGGGACGAGGCCCCCGACGTCGTCGACCGCATCGAGGAGGAGCGCCCCGACGCTGCCCTCAACTGCGGTTGGGCCCAGGTCGACTCGGGTGACTACGAGGGGGCTGAGGAGAGCACGGACTTCCTCACCGCCGAGTACCCGGACCACGAGGCCGACGACGTCGAGGACCTGGTCAGGCACACCGGAGCCGGGCATATGGAGGACCAGATGGACCTCCAGACCACCTTCGGTGAATCCTCGATCGAGGACATGAGCCCTTACAGCACCGGCGGCGGAGACAAGGTGACCATCGAGTTCACCAACCATTCGCCGGACGAGATGCACTTCATGTTCGTGGGTCCGGACGCGGTGCACGGTGAGGAGTTCACCGACCCCTGTGAGGACTGCTCGGTCCTCAGCTCGCCGCCGTCCGACAACTCCTGCTTCGACGACGGCCACGTCATGGAGGTCGATCTGGACCCGGGCGAGTACCGGATGATGATCACCTCGACCGAGGGCGGCTTCCTGAACCAGCCCTTGCACGGAACCAAGGAGCTGAAGGCCGGGGAGACCTACCGGTCCTGCTACTTCCAGACGGAGAACGAGTAGCCAGTGGAAGCGGTACCGCCTCGGAGGTGGTACCCGCGGCCCCGGAGGGAAGCCCCTCCGGGGCCGCGGCCGTTCCAGCGGGGCACCCCCCCGGGGTTCTGCCCGCGCGCCGGTTTTGCGTACTGTGTGCTTCGGAGCACACACACCTGGAACGGGGGTCACCACATGGGAGGGCGCACGTCCTGCTCGCTTCGGGTGGCATGGGACGACGGACTCACCGCCTACGACTTCGGGCCGCAGCACCCGATGGCACCGATCCGAGTCGAGCTGACCATGGCGCTCAGCCGTGAGTTCGGCGTGTTCGACGGAACGGGGGTCGACCTCATCGACGTCGAGCCCGCCTCCGACGAGCTCCTCTCCCTGGTGCATGATCCCGAGTACATCAAGGCGGTGAAGCGGGCCGGGCAGACCCTGGAGCCCGACGACACACACATGCTCGGGACCACCGACAACCCCGTGTTCCCGGACATGCACGACGCCTCGGCGCTGATCGCCGGAGCCTCCGTGTCCGCGGCCGAGGCCGTGTGGACCGGACAGAGCGCGCACGCCGCCAACATCGCGGGCGGGCTGCACCACGCCATGCACGGCAACGCGTGGGGTTTCTGCGTCTACAACGACCCGGCGCTGGCCATCGCCTGGCTCCTGGAGCAGGGCGCCAAGCGCGTCGCCTACGTCGACGTGGACGTGCACCACGGCGACGGCGTCCAGAACGCCTTCTACGACGACCCCCGGGTCCTCACCATCAGCCTCCACGAGTCGCCGGTGACCCTCTTCCCGGGCACAGGCCAGGCCTCGGAGGTCGGCGGACCCGGCGCCGAGGGGTACGCGGTCAACGTCGCCCTGCCCGCCGGTACCGGCGACACCGGTTGGCACCGCGCCTTCGACGCGGTCGTGCCGCCGCTGCTGCACGAGTTCCAGCCCGAGATCCTGGTGACTCAGCAGGGCTGCGACACACACGCCCTCGACCCCCTGGCCAACCTGACGCTCAGCGTGGACGGCCAGCGCCGTGCCTACGAGGAACTCCACAAGCTGGCACGCAAGACCGCGGGCGGCCGCTGGCTCCTCTTCGGCGGTGGCGGCTACGGCCTCGTCCACGTCGTTCCGAGGGCCTGGACCCACCTGCTTTCAGAGGCGGCCGGCGCCCCCATCGACCCGGACAGCGAGACTCCGCAGGGCTGGCGCGACTTCGTGCGCGAGCGCACCGGTGAGCTGGCCCCGCTCTACATGACCGACGGGCGCGAGGTCTCCTTCACCCCCTTCGAGCACGGTTACGATCCAGGTGACCCTGTCGACCGGGCCATCCACGCCACCCGTACCGCTGTCTTCCCCAGCCACGGGATCGACCCGACCCTCTGAACCGTCACCCCGAACCGACCGTGAGACCAGAATCTCCGCTTTGCCGACTCCTCATCGGTAGACCGACGTAACTGGCGCGGGTCACACAGTGGTCAATTCTTCGCGATGATCGCGTGGTGCGCGCCAAATGGGTAGGACGACGGTGAATGCCGGGAGAACAGGAGCAGGCGTCGTGGTGGCTGCACGGCGTGTCGTAGGCTCGCTGCCCAGGAGAGGAAGGGGAACGCAGGTGACGCCGCCGACACGCGCTGAACTCATCACCTATCTGGTTCGCACGGGGATCGCGGGGCATGTCGACACCCCACGGCAGAACAACCTGCGGCACTACCGGAGGCTGGTCCAGAAGGACCCGTACCACCAGTTCGGGTTGACCTTCGGGAACGACTGGACATTCTCTGAAGTCCTCGGCCTGATGAACAAGCGCTGCGGCGTCGTGGACGACGAGGAGTACGTCTGGGGAATCGACACGATCGACCCCGACCTCACCATCGACGCACTGGAGGCCTTCGCCGACCGGCTGGCCCTGGCCGCCGAACGCCGGGAGAGTATCCTGTTCGCCACCGGCCACCCGCGAAACCTCCTGGAGACCTACCAGGTCTGGAAGGACGCGCTGACGGCGCGCGGGTGCAGGGTTCTCACCGCGGCGGGCGGCTACTCCTACGAGGTGACCACTGAGCGGCCCCCGAACCGGCGGATCGTCGTCTGGCAGGACGACGTGGCCATCGTAACCGACGGGCACCTCCCTCGGCACAGCCACCACCCCTTCGCGATGCGGGCTATCCTCAGCGGTCTCACCGACCGTGGTGAACCATGGCCGCAGTTGGTCATCGCGGACCACGGGTTCGCGGGGGCGGCAGGGGAGGCCGGGGTGCCCACGATGGGCTTCGCCGACTGCAACGACCCGGCGCTCTTTCTCGCCGAGCACGAAGGAAAACTACTGGTCACGGTGCCTTTGGACGATGGCTATCTGACCGAGGACTACGCTCCGCTGCGCGATTACGTTCTGGCGCGGGCCGACCTACTTTGAGCAGGGCAGACCATTTATACCCACCGTTAAACATCATCTGCCCCGCAGTCAACGCATAGCCCCGAAGACAGCCCAATCGACCTTCCATAGACGGGAACTCGGCTCTACTCTGAAAACGGACGTGTCAGTAGTGACAGCATGACACGCTGGCGTGTCGGTGGGACGGGCGCGGGTTTGCCGGGGTCGCCCAACCACCGGGAAGGCACGCCAGGGCTGAACGGTAGACAAATGCTCACGTCCGGGAATGAGGGCGTCGAAAGATGAACGGGAGCAAGCCGCCTCTCGAAGAGGTCAGGTTCTTGACCGTGGCGGAGGTCGCCACGATCATGCGTGTGTCCAAGATGACCGTTTACCGAATGGTGCACTCGGGAGATCTCCCCGCAATTCGCGTGGGACGTTCCTACCGGGTCCCCGAGCGGGCCGTGCACGACTACCTCCGCGAGGCTTTCGTCGAGGCTGGTTGACCAGGCCGGGCCGGACCCGGGTGCGGGGCGACACGCCCAGCGCCCGGTCCGCCGAAACCGGGGGGCGGTGATTCCCCACCATCGCCCTGCCGGGGCTACCCTTCCCCGCCACTGGACAGTTCCCGTCACGGGACATCCCCGACCCGGGCTTCTTCCCGTTACGGGGCACCCCTGCCATGGGGCACCCCTCACCCGGGCCTAACGCTCCTTGGCGTGGGGTGGCGAAAGGGTCTCCAGGGCATCTACTACACTTTGTCGTTGTTGTAGTCCGCCCTGTTCACACCCCGTTCGCGAGGTCCCCTCGATGCCCAGTACCAGCACAGGTACGCGGCGCCGCCGTGCCGTGCCGCCCTTGTCGGCCGCCGCGCTGGCCGCCGTTATCGCCCTGTCCGGTTGCGCCGGCGGCACCGAGATCGAGTCCGGTGACGAGGAGGACCGCTTCATCGCCGGCGACGGCAGCGCCACCGTCTTCGAGGCCGGAGAGCGCGACGCCGCCCCCGACGTCACCGGGACCACCTTCGACGGTGACGAGCTCTCCCTGAGCGAGTACGAGGGCGAGATCCTCGTCCTCAACGTGTGGGCCAGCTGGTGCGGGCCCTGCCGTGAGGAGCAGCCAGTCCTGGACGAGGTGCACACCGAGTACGGCGAGCTCGGCGTGGACTTCCTCGGCGTGAACATCAAGGACAACGAGACCGCCGCACTGGCCTACATCGACAACGGCGACATCCTCTACCCGAGCCTGAACGACCAGCCCGGCGAGGTCCCGCAGGCCTTCCGGGACACCGTCCCACCGCGCGCGATCCCCAGCACCCTGATCATCGATCCTGACGGCGATATCGCCGCCCGGGTCATCGGCCCTACCACTTACGGGCAGCTCACCGACCTCATCGACCCGCTGGTGGTCGAGTTCGACTTCGGTGACCCCGAGGACCGGCCGCGCGTCTCCGAGGAGGAGGGCTACGGTGACGCCGACGACGGTGACGATGAGGACACCGCGGACGAGGACACCGACACCGAGGGCGACTCGGGTGGGGACGGCGACTGATGGACCCGATCGGCACCACCGTCCTGACCGGCTCGCTCCTCCTCGCCGCGCCCCTGGCCCTGGCCGCCGGGCTGGTCTCCTTCCTCTCCCCGTGCGTGCTTCCGCTGGTCCCCGGCTACCTCTCCTACGTGTCCGGCATGAGCGGGTCCCACGTCCGAGAGGGCGGGGAGGGCGCCTCCGGTGAAGGGGGAACGACCACGGCCACCCGCACCGTCGCCGAGGTCGACGCCGAGCTCGCCCAGCGCCGGTGGACGATGGTCACCGGCAGCATCCTGTTCATCATGGGCTTCAGCCTCGTGTTCATCGCCGTCGGCGGGTTCATCGGCTGGCTCGGCGACCTCTTCATGGACTACACCGACCCCATCACCCGGGTGCTCGGTGCGCTCACGATCGTCCTCGGCCTGGCCTTCATGGGTTTCATGCCGGGGCTCGGCCGCGAGTTCCGTTTCCACCGCCTGCCCCGCGCCGGACTGGCCGGGGCGCCCCTGCTCGGCGTGCTCTTCGGCCTAGGCTGGACCCCGTGCATCGGACCTACGCTGGCCGCTGTGCAGACCCTCGCCTTCGTCGAAGGGGGCGCGGGCCGGGGCATGCTCCTGTCTCTCCTCTACTGCATCGGCCTGGGGCTGCCGTTCATCCTCGCCTCGCTGCTCTACCGGCGCGCGCTCAACGCCTTCGGCTGGCTCAAGCGCCACACCAGAACGGTCACGGTGTTCGGCGGTGTCATGCTCGTCATCGTCGGCCTGGCCATGGTGTCCGGGCTCTGGACGCAGTTGATGATCGTCATGCAGGGCTGGGCCGCCAACTTCCAGACGGTGATCTGATTTGACCACGAGCACGTCCGAGAACTCGGAGAAGACGACCGCGGGGAAGGAATCCGCTCAGGGGCCCAAGGGCCTTGGCATCGTGGGTTGGGGGCGCTGGATCTGGCGCACGCTCACGTCGATGCGCACCGCCCTGATCCTGCTCTTCCTGCTGGCGGTGGGGGCCATCCCGGGTTCCTTCCTGCCGCAGAACGTGGTCAGCGTCGACGAGGTGAGCACCTTCTTCCGGGAGAACCCGGAGCTGGCTCCCTGGCTGGACCGCTTCTACCTCTTCGACGTCTTCTCGTCCCCTTGGTATGCGGCGATCTATCTGCTGCTCTTCGTCTCGCTGGCCGGGTGCGTGATCCCGCGCGCCATCGTCCACGCCAAGGCGATCAGGGCCCGGCCGGTGCGCACCCCGCGCAATCTGGGACGGATGCCCTACGTGGCCCGCTTCAGCACCGACGCTGAGCCCGAGGCGGCCCTCTCCGAGGCCCGGAAGGTCCTCAAGGGGTACCGCACGGAGCGGTACGGGGACTCGGTATCCGGTGAGACCGGCTACCTGCGCGAGTTCGGGAACGTGCTGTTCCACCTCGCCCTGCTGGTCCTGCTGCTGGCCTTGGCCGCCGGTGCCTTCTTCGGCTACCGGGGCAACATGCTGATCGTCGAGGGCGACGGGTTCGCCAACACGCTGCCCTCCTACGACGCCATCTATCCGGGACACTGGGCCAACACCGACGAGTTCGAGCCCTTCACGATGCACCTCGACAACTTCGAGGCGACCTTCATCGACGACGGCGACCTGCGCGGCCAGGCGGAGTCCTACGTCGCGGACATCACCTACAAGGATTCGCCCGAGGCGGAGGAACAGCAGCACGAGCTCGAGGTGAACCACCCGCTGAGCGTCAACGGGGTGCAGGTCTACCTGCTGGGCCACGGTTACGCACCGGAGTTCCAGGTGCACAACGCCGACGGCGACCTGGTCTTCGACCAGGCGGTACCGTTCCTGCACCGGGAGACCATGACCTACACCTCCGACGGCGTCATCAAGGTGCCCGACACCGGAGGGGAGGAGCTCGGCTTCGTCGGGGTCCTCCTGCCCACCGCGGGGGAGGACAACGATGGCGAGCTGGTCTCCACGTTCCCCGGGGCCGAGGACCCGATGGTGACCCTGGAGGGATACCGGGGCGACCTGGGCATGATCGACCCGCAGTCGGTCTACCAGCTCCAGACCGAGGGGATGGAGGAGATCGGGGAGTCACCCGTGCTGGCCGTGGGCGACAGCTGGGAGTTGCCCGACGGGGCCGGAACGGTCACCTTCACCGGGGTCAAGGACTACGTGTCCCTGCAGAGCAACCGGGACGGTGCCCGACTGCCCGCGCTGGGCGCGGCCACCGCCACCGTGGTCGGTCTGCTCCTCACCCTGTTCGTGCGCCCCCGCCGCGTGTGGGTCCGAGCCACGGAGGACGAGGACGGCAGGACCCGGGTCGAGCTGGCCGGACTCGGCAAGACCGAGGTGGCCGGAAACAACCAGGAGTTCCACGAGATCACCAAGCAGCTTGCCGGAAGGCTCCGGAACGAGTCCGACGACAATCCCCACACCCCATCCGACCCTTCGACGACAAGAGGGAGTGACCGGTGACGTACACACTCGCCGGACCGGTGGACGAGACGATGGCGTCGGCCAGTGACACGCTGATCATCGCGATGATCGTGACGTACGCGGCCGCACTGTTCCTCTTCGCCATCGAAGCCGCCTACGGACGACGCACCAGACTCAAGGCCGGTCGGCTCATGCCGGTCGGTGCCGGAGCTTCCGAAAGCGCGGACGGCGGAGACATCGAGGTCAACGTCCGCACCACCGAGGGTGAGGCCCACGCCTCGCAGAGCGTCTTGGGCAAGATCGCCCTGGGCGTGACCGCTCTGGGCTTCCTGTTCAGCCTCGCGCAGATCATCGCCCGCGGCCTGGCGGCGGGGCGCTGGCCCTGGGGCAACATGTTCGAGTTCGTCGTGGCGATGTGCCTCGTGGCCGTCGGCGGGCTCCTCTACGCCGCCTGGCGCTACCAGGCCCGCTTCCTCGGCGCCTTCGTGCTGGTGCCGGTGCTGCTCCTGTTGGGTATCGGTGTGCGCTGGCTGTACGTCGACCCGGGCCCGCTGATCCCGGCCCTGCAGTCCTACTGGGTGCCGATCCATGTCACCGCGGTGATCATCGCCGGCGGGGCGTTCATGGTTTCCGGGGCGGCGGGCATCACCTATCTGGTGGCGCACCGCGCCGAGGCCAAGAAGGCCTTGGGGGACAAGGTCGCCGGGATCTCCGGGCGCCTGCCCAGCCCCGAGCTGCTCGACCGCATCTCCCACCGCTTCATCCTCTTCGGCTTCCCCCTGTGGACCTTCGGCGTCATCGCCGGTTCCATCTGGGCGGACGAGGCCTGGGGCCGGTTCTGGGGCTGGGACCCCAAGGAGGTCTGGTCCTTCATCACGTGGGTGATCTACGCGGCCTACCTCCATGCCCGTGCCACCGGGGGCTGGCGCGGCCCGAAGGCGACCTGGATCAACGTGATCGGCTTCCTCACCGTCATGTTCAACTTCTTCGCCGTGAACTACATGTTCAGCGGCCTGCACTCCTACGCGTAGGCAGGGCCTGGCCCGGGGCGGTCGACCGGACCGGCCCCGCTCCCCGCGTTATCCGACCGCGCCGTCTTCCCTGGGCGGCGCGGTCGAGTCGCGTACGACCAACCTGGTCTCCAAGGAGACCGTGCCCGGTGTGCCGCCGTCGGCCACGGCCTGCAGCAGGAGGTCCACCGCCCCGCGTCCGGCGGCCGCCACGGGCATGTCGACGGTGGTCAGGGCAGGGCTGGAGTAGCGGGCGACGTGGCTGTTGTCCACACCGACGACGCTGAGGTCGCTGGGGACGGACAAGCCCAGTTCGGCGCTGCCCTGGGCCAGGCCGAAGGCCACCAGGTCGTTGTGGGCCAACACGGCGGTCGCTCCGCTCGCCACCACCTCCGCCGCGGCGGCGCGGCCGCCCTCCTCGGTCGGCGGGTTGGGGCCGATCCGCTGGAGGAGGACACCGCGGTCGTCCGCGAGCCCTTCGGCCGCCCGCTCGATCTCTTTACTGGTCCAGGCGGTCCGGGGGCCCGTCACCAGGGCGATCTCCCGGTGGCCCAGGTCGAGCAGGTGGTCCACGGCCCGGCGGGCGCCGCAGCCGACGTCCATCAGGACGCCGGAGACACCCGGGAGCCGCCGGTTGACGACGACCAGCGGAAGGTCGCGCGCGAGTTCGGTGATGGTGCGATTGGTCAGCCGCGGTGCTACGAGGAGGGCGCCGTCCACCTGCTGGGCCATGGAGCGGACCAGCTCCTCCTCGGCCCGGGCCTGCTCGTCGGTGTCGGCGATGAAGACGTGGTAGTCGCGCTCCCTCGCCTGGGCCTGGGCCGCCTTCACCAGGGGTGGGAAGAACGGGTTGGCGATGTCGGCGACGATCAGCCCGAGGTTGCCCGTCCGCCGTGTGGACAGTGCCCGCGCCGCCCGGTTCGGCCGGTAGCCGAGCTGGTCCGCAGCGGCCAGCACCCGGGCGCGGGTGTCCGGATTGACGAGGTGGGCCGCGGAGAAGGTCCGGGAAACGGTGGAGACGTGGACCCCGCTCACCCGCGCGACATCCCTGATGGTGACTGTCAAGGGGTCTCCGTTCCGCTGACGGTTGCGAGTGACACGAGAGTACGGCAACCGTTTGTTGACTATCAGGGTGGGTCGAACCCTGCGTGTTTTATTCTATTATCTGATTATTTGCGTGGTTTTCCGGGCCTTTTCCGAAGAAGTAACCGGAAGGAGGGTTGACGTAGATGCGGTTGCTCCGAGAGATTCTTGCAAACGTTTGCAATTCCGTGCTCAACCCCCCGAAGGAGCAGACGCCATGCGAAGGTTCGTCCCGCCCCGGACCGTCCCGATCCTGGCCCTGGCGGCCGTGATGGTCGCCGCCACCGTGGCCCCCGCCGGAGCAGACCCCGACGTCGATCCGCGCGGTATCGCCCGGGAGACCCTGGCTGAAGGCGACGGCTGGGGCTCAGCGGGGGAGGGCACGACGGGCGGTTCCGAGGCCGAACCGGAGGACGTCCACGTGGTCTCCACCATGGAGGAGTTCCGCGAAGTGGTCGGTGACCAGGACGACGACACCCCGAAGATCGTCTACGTCGAGGGCCACATCGACGGCAACACGGCCCCGGACGGTACTGCTCTGACCTGTGATGACTACGCACAGGACGGCTACAACCTGGACGACTACCTCGCCACCTACGACCCCGATGAGTGGGGCTGGGACGACGTCGAGGGTCCGTTGGAGGACGCCCGGCTCGCCTCCGCCGAGGTCCAGGCCGAACAGATCCAGGTCGAGGTCGGCTCCAACACCACCGTGGTGGGTATCGGTGACGAGCCCACCCTCAGCGGGGTGAACCTGCTGGTCCGGGACGTGGACAACGTCATCCTCCGCAACCTGCGCTTCTCCGACACGCACGACTGCTTCCCCGGCTGGGATCCCGGGGACGGTGACAGCGGCAACTGGAACTCCGAGTACGACCAGGTGGAGGTCTCCGGCTCCACCAACGTGTGGGTGGACCACAACACTTTCGACGACGGGGACAACCCCGGGACCGAGCTGCCCGAGTACTTCGGCCGCAAGTTCGAGGTGCACGACGGACTGCTCGACATCGTGCGCGCCGCCGACCTGGTGACGGTCTCCCGGAACCACTTCGACGGGCGTGACAAGGCGATGCTGCTGGGCAACGACGACAGTGCGACCGGTGACCGCGGGTACCTGCGGGTGACCTGGCGGCACAACCACTTCGACGGACTGGGGGAGCGGGCACCGCGCGTCCGCTACGGCCAGGTGCACGTGCACAACAACTACTACACGGTGGAGGACCCGGACCTCTACGGCTACAGCCTCGGTGTGGGGATCGAGTCGCACCTCTACGCGGAGAACAACATCTTCGACCTGCGCGACGGGATCGAGGCCGGCGAGCTCCTGTACAACTGGGGCGGCACGGACATCGTGGAGCAGGGGAATGTGCTGCTGGACGAGGGCCAGGGGCGCCTCGACGAGGTCGACCTCGTCGCCGAGCACAACGCCCGGTTCCCGGACGGCGAGCTCGGGACCGAACTGACCTGGGTGCCGCAGCTGGTGAACGAGGTGGAGCCGGTGGAAGCGGTCCGCGGTCTGCCGCGGAGCGTGGGGTCCGGGCTCCTCCTGTAGGTCCCGGTGGCGCCCTGGGCCCCGCTCCCCACAGATCCCGGTTCCTGTGGGGAGCGGGCCTGGGAGAGCCCCAGGTGGTGCCCTGGAGAGCGGTGAGACGACGGTGGGGCCGTACCCGAACGGGTACGGCCCCACCGCGCGTGGTCTGTATGAAGTCCCGAGGAAGCCCCAACCGGCCGTACGCACTCAGCGGTACCGCTGAGGCGCACTGCTCAGCTGTTCGGCCCGGCCGGATCACTCATCCGGGTCGATCCGCCGCTTGAGGTGGCGGAGGAACTCGGGGTCGTCGTCCGGGCCCAGCGGGTGCGGGCTGTCCGAGGGCTGTGCGAAGTCCGACGGGTCAAGGTCGTCCGCGGACGCGGCCTGAGCCGGGGAGGGCGCGTCTCCCTGGACGGCCGAGGGTTGGCGCGGACGGCCGAGGAAGAGCCACAGGATCGAGCCCACGGGCATGAACAGCGCGATGACGACCAGCCACAGGACTTTGGGCAGGTTCCGTATTTCCTGGGCAGGACTGGTCAACGCGTCGAAGAACGCGTACACCCATAGAACGATCGATACGAGCGTGATCAGGCCACCAAGCCACACCATGGTTCCAGCCTAACTCTTGCTGTCGACTCCCCACAGCCGAAGGCACCGGCCCAGGGGTGCGGGAGGCCGCGCGGATCGTCGGGTCCGGGGCCGTAGAAGACGTGCTGAACGGTCCGTCAGGTGGTGCTCTCGCTCGGTTCCCCGAGTAGGAGGGCACGCACCTCGGACTCCCGGAAACGGCGGTGCCCGCCGGGGGTCCGAATGCTGCTGATACGCCCGGAGGCGGCCCAGCGGGTGACGGTCTTGGGATCAACCCGGAAGAGTGAGGCCACTTCCCCGGGGGTCAACAGGCGTTCGCTTGCTCGTTCCACCTTCACATTCCCCCAATCGTGCCCGCCTGGAGTGAGGGGGCGGCGGGCGTTTGATCCCCTAGTGTGCACGAGTTGGTCCGTTTCCTCCCTAGTTTTCGGAGAAATTGCGGTGTTCGGGGGAGGAGTGGGAGATATGTGATCGGAACGTGATGTTCGGGCCCTGCTGTCGGGATTGGAAACATCCCATGACTATCTGAATCCGATGCCTTCCGCGTCCGGTCTGGCCTGCGCCGGGGCGCGGGCCGCCCTGGTGCGCACCGGCCGGGGCGCACCCTTAACCTGGGGGTAAGGACTGCCTGAAGCGGGACGCCACCCCTTCGGCCGCGGTCGCACGACTCGGCCGTCCACGTGCGGATCATGCGTGGATGGGTGTGCTGACCAATCTAGTGCAGGTAATCGTCTGTTGTGAGGCTTTTTGATGCGTAGCTGGCTGACCTATACCGCCGCCCGCCTGGCGCTGTTCGGCGCCGCCTTCGGTGTCGTCTACCTCTTCGGTGCGCGGACGTGGCTCGCGCTCATTCTCGCGTGGGTGCTCAGCGGCCTCGCCTCCTACGTTCTGCTCTCGAAGTGGCGCGACCAGATGTCCCAGTCCGTCGTCGACTGGTCCAAGAAGCGTCAGGACGAGTCCGTGGGCGACCGTTTGGTCGGGGGCGCCGCGCGCGAGGACGAGATCCAGGACGAGCTCCTGCGGGCCCAGGGGGCGGAGGCCGAGGCCGCCGAGGGGGAAGGTTCGGAGGAGTCCGCGAAGGACGCCGAAAAGGGGACTGGGAAGGACTCAGCCAAGGCGGACGAGAAGGCGGCCCCTCAGGGGGCGGAGGAGCAGGCCGCGGAGACGGTCGCGGAGGAGTCCAAGAAGTAGTGAACGGGGTGGCTCCGCCTTCGCGGAAACCACCCCCTACTGCCGCTCTTCGCTCTCTGTGAGAGATGGGCCCAAGGCCGCCCTCGACGGCCTGCCCGAGTGTCTGTTCGGGTGCCTATGAGGCCGGGAACATCCCCAGGCGCGCCCGGTATTCGTCGGCGAGGCGCTCGGTGTCGCTCCCGACGTACAAGCCGTCCGAGGTCGCGTGCAGGGCCTCCACGCCGTGCCCGCGGGCACGGCCGGGGTTCCACTCCAGGGCCCGCCCGGTCTCCGGGTCGACCGCCGCGATGCCCTCGCGCTCCACAGAACCCGGTCCGGGGTTGAGGGCGCCCTGCTCGTTGTCCATCCAGCGCTGGTGCCCGCCCACGTAGACCGCGGACGAGGTGACCTCGACCGAGTACAGGGAGTCCCCGCCGGTCAGGTTGGTCCATGTCGGTTCGGAGCCCGGGGTGTCGGTGTTCTCGAAGCGGGCCGTGGACTTGCACAGGCCCGGCTTCACCTGCGGACCGCCCGCGGTCACCACGGCGAAGTAGGAGCCGTCGGGCGCGAACGACATCTGCCGCATGTAGGTGTGCATCGGTGAGTAGTCGCAGGGCGCCTCGTAGGCGGAGGTCGACCACGGGGTGGGCCCGCCGTCCGCGGTGTCGATCATGGCGATCTGGTAGCGGTCCTCGCCGTCGACCTTGGTGAAGGTCCCGTTGATCGCCAGGCGCTGGCTGTCCGGGCTCAGCGCCAGTTCTTGGACGCGCAGAGTGCCGCGGCGCTGCTCGGAGATGGTCGGGGTGAAGTCGGCGTCGACCTCACCGGTGGCGGCGTCGATCCGGGCCAACCCCGTACGTTCCTGCCCGTTCACGCCGGAGAAGTTTCCGCCGAGGTAGACGTCGGCCCCGTCTCCGGCGAGCCGGTAGACGTTCCCGTCGTCCACCGAAGCGTCGAACTCGCCCACGCTCCGGCCGCTGGTCGCGTCGACCCGGGCGACTCCCTGGGTGGCCTCGCCGTTCACCCGTCCGAAGTGGCCGCCGAGGACCACCGTACCGTCGGGTCCCTCCGCCAGCGACGTGACGACCCCGTCGACCGACGGGGCGAAGTCCTGGAGGACCTCGCCGGTGCCGTGCTCGAAGGCGAACAGGTTCCGCCGCACGTGCGTGTTGCTCTCGTCGGGGTCGGCCACGCGGTTGAACTCGCCGGCGACCAGGACGGTGTCGTCGAGGCGAAGGATGTCCTTGATCGCCCCGTCGAGCACGTGCGGGGTCCATTGGGCGGGCTGTTCGCCGACGACGCCGTCGTGGGGTGCCGCGGCTGCGGGTGGGGCGAGGGCCGCCATCGGTATCAGAAGCAGAGAGCTCATCGTCAGGGCGACGGACGATCGGGCCGGTTTCACGTGACTCTCCTTGGGCGCGCGGTGTGAACAGGTGCGGAAAATACATTCTTGCACGGAGTTGCTTTTTGACTACTGCAAGTGACTAAAAGTCCGTCCTCCGTCTCTCTGTCCGTCCTTGGGCCGCGCCGCTGTTCCGGCCCCATTAGGCTGTTTCCATGACCCGCGCGAAGCTCGACAAGAAGCCTCAGGACGTCGCCGCGATGTTCGACGGCATCGCCGACAACTACGACCTCGTCAACGACGTCATCTCGCTCGGCCAGGACCGCGTCTGGCGGCGTGCCGTGGTCAACGCGGTCGACGCGCACAGCGGCGAACTGGTGCTCGACCTCGCGGCGGGTACCGGTACCTCTTCGGAGTCCTTCACTAAGAAGGGCGCGCGCGTGATCGCCTGCGACTTCTCGCTGGGCATGCTCCGCAACGGCGCGGAGCGGCGCGGTGGCGCCTCGCGTGCCGGTGTGACGTTCGTGGCCGGGGACGCGCTGTCCCTGCCCTTCGCCGACGAGACCTTCGACGCGGTCACGATCTCCTTCGGCCTGCGCAACGTCGCCGACGTGGACCAGGCGCTGCGGGAGCTGATGCGGGTGACCAAGGTCGGCGGCCGCCTCGTGATCTGCGAGTTCAGCCACATCCCGGTGGAGTTCGTCGACAAGCTCTACTCGACCTACCTGATGGCGGCCCTGCCGAAGATCGCGGGCGCCTTCTCCGGACGCAGCGAGGCCTACGACTACCTGTCGGAGTCGATCATGGCCTGGCCGGACCAGGCGGAGCTGTCGAAGTACCTGCAGGGTGCGGGCTGGTCCAGGGTGGCGTGGCGCAACCTGACGCTGGGCACGGTGGCCCTCCACCGCGGGTATCGGGAAAAGTAAAACCCGACATACCGCCCACAGTGGGCAATACTTCGCCCAAAAGTAAAAACTCTCAAGCCCCGGGGAACGGACCGTTCCCCGGGGCTTTCTTGTTACTGGTGGGTCACTTGTGTTGTTCGGGCGATCATGAGCTGCATGTTTGTCGCTGAGTAGCCACATTGAGGCAAGTGTTGTGCCTTATGGGCGCTATATCCGATTTCCGGAAGAAGGCCCCCCGGGGGTCGCCTCTTGGCTCCGAAGGGTCTAGACTGCGGAAAAGTGGCTTGTGAAGTCCTTCACAAATACACGAGGCATAGCCCACTAGGGTGTGTTCGGTGAGCACGCCCTAGGCCCAAGTTGGTTATGTCGAAGTCCCAAACCGCCCCATGACATCCCCCGTGAGCGGGTCGACCCCGCACTGACCCGCCACGGAAGCACCGCGCGAGTAGTCGAGGACACATCCGTGAGCGAGACAGCCACCTCCTCTCCCAGAGGCCGGGAACGGATCGAGTACGACGCCGACGTCATCGTCGTCGGCGCTGGCCCTTCTGGCTCAACCACCGCCTACTACCTGGCCCAGGCCGGGCTTGACGTCCTCCTCCTGGAGAAGACCTCCTTCCCCCGGGAGAAGGTCTGCGGCGACGGACTCACCCCCAGAGCGGTGAAACAGCTCACCGCCATGGGGATCACCTTCGAAGACGAGGGGTGGGTCAAGAACCACGGCCTGCGCATCGTCGGAGCCGGAGTCCGCCTGGAACTGCCCTGGCCCGACCTGGCCGCCTACCCCGGATTCGGTCTCGTGCGCACGCGCCTGGACTTCGACCAGATCGTGGTCGAGCGGGCCGTGGCCGCCGGAGCCAAGCTCCTGGAGCGCACGACCGTCACCGGTCCACTCATGGACGAGCGCAGCAACCGCATCGTCGGGGTCCGCGCCAAGAACGCCGACCGCGAACCCGTGACCTTCCGGGCGCCGCTGGTCGTGGCCGCCGACGGCAACTCCTCACGGCTCTCCGTCGCGATGGGCATCCGCAAACGCGACGACCGGCCCATGGGCGTCGCCGTGCGCACCTACTTCGAGAGCCCTCGGCACAAGGACGACTACCTGGAGTCCTGGCTGGAGCTGTGGGACCGCAGCGGCGACAAGGACGTGCTCCTGCCCGGGTACGGGTGGGTCTTCGGCGTGGGCGACGGCACCAGCAACGTCGGCCTAGGCATCCTCAACTCCACCACCTCCTTCCAGGACGTCGACTACCGCAAGCTCCTGCGCCGGTGGACCGACTCCATGCCCGAGGAATGGGGTTTCACCGCGGAGAACCAGAAGGGCAGCATCCGCGGCGCAGCGCTGCCGATGGGCTTCAACCGGGTCCCGCACTACTCGCGCGGGCTCATGCTGGTCGGCGACGCCGGAGGCATGGTCAACCCGTTCAACGGCGAGGGCATCGCCTACGCCATGGAGGCCGGGCAGATCGCCGCCGACGTGATCGTGCAGGCGCACGGCCGCACGACCCAGCAGACGCGTGAGCGCGCCCTGCTGCACTACCCGGATGTCCTGGCGGACACCTACGGCGGCTACTACACGCTCGGCCGCTACTTCGTGAAGGTCATCGGCCAGCCCGAGTTCATGAAGTACGCGACCAAGTACGGCCTGCGCCAGCGCACGCTCATGAAGTTCGCCCTGAAGATGCTCGCCAACCTCACGGAGCCGAGTAACGGCGACGCAATGGACCGGGTCATCAACGGGCTCCGCAAGATCGCGCCCGCCGCTTAAGGGAAGAACGCGCGTGGTCGGACCGCCGACCGATTCCCGGTGCCTTTCCCGGGAGCCGGTCGGAGCGGTCCGGCTGCCATAACAAGAAACTCTCACGTGAAAACGTTCACAAGACTGCCGGTCGCGCGCTCCGACCAGCCAAACAGCGGAGGAGGGTGAGCCGTGGAGCTGTACACACCGATATTCGTGCTCGGTGGGATCGGCGCCGCGTTCGTCGTGGTGTCGATGGTCGTTGGCGCGATCATCGGCCCCAAGCGCTACAACCGGGCCAAGATGCAGGCCTACGAGTGCGGTATCGAACCCACTCCGCAGCCGGCTGGCGGCGGCCGTTTCACCGTCAAGTACTACATGACGGCGATGATGTTCATCGTCTTCGACATCGAGATCATCTTCCTCATCCCGTGGGCCGTGCACTTCGACGCCCTGGGCTGGTTCGGCGTGATCGCGATCATCCTCTTCCTGGTGAACGTCTCCATCGCCTACGCCTACGAGTGGCGCCGCGGAGGCCTCGAATGGGACTAGGACGTGTTCGGCGGACACTTACCCTGCTGCGTGTCGCCCCAGCGGCACTGTCACTGCGCATCTCTCAGTCGACAGCCGAACCCGGGCGGGCCCCCGCTGTGCGATGCTGCCGAGCTTGCGAGGCAGCGCACAGCAGGGGAACTCCTTCTTCGGCCTTGT